>JAJRRR010000320.1 GCA_024279285.1 Planctomycetota bacterium | reverse complement strand
TTCCACCCGAGAAGCCGATCGGTGCAAGAACTTCTTTGCTTTGGGGTTGGTGTACTGGCTCTACAACCGTCCCTTGGAACCCACCTTGCACTTTATTGAAACCAAGTTTGCCAGCAAGCCGGCGGTGGCGGAGGCGAACCGTCGGGCACTTCTGGCCGGGTACAACTACGGCGAGACCACCGAGGCGTTTGCCAGCCAGTATCGGGTGGCTCCGGCCAAACTCCCCCCGGGAAAATATCGCAACATCATGGGCAACCAGGCACTGGCCTGGGGGTTGATGACCGCCGCCCACTTGAGCGGGTGTCAGCTCTTTTATGCCACCTATCCAATTACCCCAGCCAGCGACATTCTGCATGAGCTTTCGCGCCACAAGAACTTCGGCGTGATCACCATCCAAGCCGAAGACGAGATTGCAGCCATGACGATGGCCCTGGGGGCTTCTTATGCCGGGGCCATGGGCGTGACGGGAAGCTCCGGTCCGGGAATCGCCCTGAAAGCCGAAGCTATCGGACTGGCCGTGATGACCGAACTGCCCGTGATCGTCATTGATGTGCAGCGCGGAGGGCCCAGCACCGGACTGCCTACCAAAACCGAACAAGCCGACTTGCTCCAGGTGCTTTTTGGCCGAAATGGGGAGTGCCCGGTGGTGGTCTTGGCTGCCCGAAGCCCTGCCGATTGCTTTGATATCGCCATCGAAGCCTGGCGCATCGCCACGCGGTTCATGGTCCCGGTGATCCTCCTGTCCGACGGCTACATTGCCAATGGGTCCGAACCGTGGCGGATTCCCAAACTGGACGAGCTGCCCCGAATTGAAATCCACCACCCAGATAAGCCCAACAACGGGGAGGTGTTCTATCCCTACAAGCGCGATGAGATGCTGGCCCGACCTTGGGTGTTGCCAGGCACCCCTGGGCTGATGCACCGCATCGGAGGACTGGAAAAAGAAGACATCACCGGCAATGTCAGCTACGATCCGCTCAACCACCAGAAGATGGTCAACATTCGGGCCCAAAAAGTAGCCAATGTGGCCAAAGTGATCCCTCCGGCTGAGGTCCAAGGTCCCGAAGAAGGCAAAGTGCTGGTGCTTTCCTGGGGAGGGACCTATGGGGCCTGCGCCACGGCCGTAAAACGCCTTCAAGATCGTGGCGAATCCGTGGCCCATTGCCACCTGCGCTACTTGAATCCCTTCCCGAGCAACTTGGGCCAAGTGCTTCAGCGCTATGAGCATGTGGTGGTGCCAGAGCTGAACTTGGGTCAGTTGCTCCTTCTGGTACGCGGCCGATTCCTGGTGGACGCCAAAGGAATCAACAAAGTCCAAGGCAAGCCCTTCACCGTGGGTGAGTTGGTTGAAGGAATTGAACGCTACTTGTGATGCACAATACGAGGGCAAACCATGAGCAGCCCCAAAACCACCTTGCCTGTGCTCAAACCTAACGACTATGCCAGCGACCAAGAGGTGCGTTGGTGCCCGGGATGCGGGGACTACTCCATCCTGGCCCAAATGAAAAAAGTGCTGGCCACCTTGCAGGTGCCCCGGGAAAAAGTGGTGTTCGTCTCGGGAATCGGTTGTTCCAGCCGGTTCCCCTACTATGTGAACACCTATGGGATTCACGGCATTCACGGTCGGGCTCCGGCCATCGCCACCGGAGTGAAGGTGGCTCGCCCGGACTTGCAAGTTTGGGTTATCACCGGCGATGGCGACGCCCTGAGCATCGGAGGGAACCACTTCATTCATGCCATTCGCCGCAATGTGGACATAAACATCATCCTGTTTAACAACCAGATATACGGGCTGACCAAAGGCCAATACTCGCCCACTTCTCCCTTGGGTAAGGTGACCAAAAGCACACCGATGGGTTCGGTGGACAATCCGGCCAACGCCTTGTCGCTGGCCATCGGATGCGAAGCCACCTTCGTGGCCCGAAGCATTGATGTCTATACCTCCCACCTGCAATATGTGCTCCAGCGTGCCGCCCAACATCGCGGCACTTCGTTCGTGGAGGTGTATCAAAACTGCAATGTGTTCAACGATGGGGCCTATTCCTACGCCACC
>JAJRRR010000319.1 GCA_024279285.1 Planctomycetota bacterium | reverse complement strand
TTGGCCACCTTCCTCCACATGGCCGTGGAGTACAAAAAGAAAATCGGCTTTGAAGGCCAGTTCTACATTGAGCCCAAGCCCAAGGAACCCACCAAGCATCAATACGACTCCGACGCAGCAGCTTGTATCAACTTCCTACGCGCCTACGACCTGGCCGAACACTTCAAACTCAACATCGAAACCAACCACGCCACTTTGGCCGGGCACGAAATGATGCACGAGATTGAGTACGCCGCTCACCAGGGGTTCCTGGGTTCCATTGATGCCAACACGGGGGATTTGCTCCTGGGTTGGGACACCGATCAGTTTCCCACCAACATCTACCTGACTACTCAGTGCATGTTGGTGATCCTCAAGTATGGTGGTTTGGTGGGCGGAATTAACTTTGACGCCAAGGTGCGGCGAGAAAGTTTTGAACCGATTGATCTTTTCCACGCCCACATCGGCGGTATGGATGCTTTTGCCCGAGGGCTGAAGATAGCTGCGGCGATTCGGGCCGACGGAGTGCTGGAGCAGTTCCTCAAGCAGCGCTACAGCTCCTGGGACACTGGGATCGGTGCCGAAATTGAGGCCGGCAAGCACACCTTGGAGTCCCTGGCCCAATACATCATGGAAAAAGGCGACATTGAACCCAATCGCAGTGGCCGTCAGGAGTATCTGGAAAACCTGATCAATATGTACATCTAGCCTTGCCCAGATGCGTTTTTCCGGGCGTTGGGCCCGAGATTGCCCAAGCTTCCCGCCAGGTCCCCTGACCCGTCTCGGAGGCAGGGGACCAGCTTTTAGGCCACTTGGGCGAAAAACGGCAGCCCTTGGTCAAGCATTGCAACGCATTTGCAAACGGGACGCCACCTCAGGCGATACCCTCCTTGGCCGGCCAAGCCCAAGATGTGGGCTTGCGCCAAGCTGGATTGGAGGGACTTTTTAGCTTGTGCGCGGCAAAAGTCAGACCAGCCCAGGGTTGCAAAAAACTGCCGTTAAGCTCAAAATGAAAATCTTTCCGGAAGACGGCTACCAGAACAGTGCAGCTTCAAAGTGTGTGAACACACAACGGAACGGGTGCCATGACCGAGACTTTGCATGTGAAGCGTCGGGAGGGGATTGGCTCGCGGGCGGCGCGGCGACTGCGACGCCAAGGGCAAGTGCCGGCCATTTTGTACGGCCACAAAGAGGAAAACATCCCCTTGAGTGTGCCGGTTGGCGAAATCCAAGCGGCTGTGCGCCACGGAGCCCGGCATGTCACCCTCCAGGGCGATGTCCAAGAAGAAGCCTTGATCCGCGAGATTCAGTGGGACACTTGGGGGCTGGAGATTCTGCATGTGGATTTCCAACGGGTGTATGCGGGGGAACGGGTGCAAGTGGAGGTGGCCATTCACCTTCGTGGCGAAGCCCCCGGGGAACGCGAAGGTGGCCATGTGGAGCAAGTGCTCCACGAAGTGGAGATTGAGTGCTCGGCCACCGAAGTGCCGGAAGAATTGATCATGCGGATACACGATTTGCATGTGGGTCAAACGCTCACAGTGGCCGATTTGTCGGTACCGCCGGGCGTGAAGGTGCTGGCCGATCCGGACACTCCGGTGGTCCACTGCGAGGCCATCACCGAGGAGGAAGAGGAAGAATTGGAAGCCCCTGCGCCCGGTCCCAGCGAGCCCGAGGTCATCGGTCGCAAGAAAAAAGAGGAAGAAGAAGCCCAGGAGGATTAGGCGATCGGGCAGTCAGGAGCGGTGCTGGCGGTGGTGGGACTGGGCAACCCAGGCCGCAAGTACCAGGGCACCCGACACAACATCGGGTTTGCCGTGGTGGAGTACTTGGCTGGGCAGCTTCGCTGGCCTTGGCACGCTACGCATTTCCAAGGCGAGATGGCCAGCGGGCACCTGCAAGAGCACAAGGTGCTCCTGTTCCGGCCCACCACCTACATGAACCGCAGTGGCCAGGCAGTAGCAGCCCTGCGCCACTATTACCGACTGGTTCCCGAAAACCTGTTGGTGGTATGTGATGATTTTCAGTTGCCCCTGGGTCGGTTGCGATTTCGGGCCCAAGGGTCCTCCGGGGGCCAGCGAGGGCTGGAGGATGTGCTACTGCACTTGGGCACCCAGGCGGTGCCACGGCTTCGGGTCGGGATAGGTCCCTTACCTCCGCAGAAGGACCCGGCCCAATTTGTGCTGGAACCCTTTTCCGCCCAAGAGCAGCCGTTGGTGGAGAAGCTCATCCCCTTGGCGGCTCAAGGGGTCCAAGACTGGCTGAAGTACGGTATTCAATTTTGCATGAATCGCTACAATGGTCTGCACCTGGAACCGGAGAGCGAAGGCCCCAAGCCTTCCTCCCAGGAAAGTCCCTGAACCACTTGCCAACAGGAGGAAACAGCCTTGCCGGTGAACACTTACGAGGGATTGTTCATTCTGGACCCGAACGAATATGCCCGCGATCCCGCCGCTGTGGTCGGTGAGGTGGAAAAACTGTTCCAGCAACATGGAGCCGAGCTTTTGGTAAGCCGGCTTTGGGAAGAACGGAAGCTGGCTTATCCGATCAAAAAACACACCAAGGGAGTCTATTGGCTCACCTACTTCCGAGTGGACGGGAGCAAGATGAGCGAGCTGAATCGGGAAGCTCGGCTCAACGAGCGGTTTTTGCGGCACATGTTCATCAAGATTGACCCTCGCATTGCCGACCATCTGGTGGCGCTGGCCCGAGGCGAAGTGCCTCCCGAGGAAGCCCCCACTGGGCCTGAACTTCCAGAAACGCAGGAAGCCACTGCTGCCGAGGAAGAAGCCTAGCTGCCCTGTTCCCTGGAAAGCTTCTGTCCACCCGGCGCTTGGCAACCGGAACGAGGGTGTCTATAATCCCTCAGAACAAATGTACACATCCGCAAATCTTTTGCTGCGGGAGGCGCAGTTATGGCCAGCTTCAATCGCGTCATTCTGGTGGGCAAT
>JAJRRR010000318.1 GCA_024279285.1 Planctomycetota bacterium | reverse complement strand
GACCCGGCCGTTGAGGATACGGCTCCAGAACGGCATCAGCTTATGCGTGGAGGTGCCTGCCGGTTTTGAAACCGACTTTGCCTCGATCCCACGGCTGTTGTGGCCGCTATTTCCCCCCGACGGGCCGTGGCTGGAGGCCTCCATTGTGCACGACTACTGCTACCGGGAGCAGGTGCCGTTTTCCCGGTTTTTTGCCGATGCGCTTTTTAGGGAGCTGATGCGTCAGTACGGCGTGCCGCTTTGGCGGCGGGTGGCCTTCTACTACGCCGTGAGGATGTGCGGATGGCTGTGGTGGCGGAAGTAGCGCCGTGCGGCTTGCGTCCTGCGCCGTGCGCGAGCAAGAACAGGCGCCAACTGGCACGGAAGCGTTTGTCCCAGGAACTAGCGCCTCCTTAGTCGCAAGCTGCACGCCGCATCACTCCAGGGCTTTGGCCACGAGAGTGGGTTGGTAGTACTGGAGGGATTGTTCCCAAGGGATCAGTTCTCCGGTGTGCAGGTCTCGATGGCTGATGCGCGGCATGGCATTGGGGGAACCGATGAAATAGCCCTGTTCGGTCATGGCGATCCAGTTTTTCCCAGGCAAAGGGAACCAGCGCAGGAGGCGTCTTCCGGTGTTTGCTTCCCAAAGCCATGCGCCGTCTTCGCCAACGGTCAGCACAAGCGTGCCATCAGGGCTCAAGGCCAAGGTCTTGATTCCTCCGAGGTGGCCAGCGAAGCGCCTCAGCACCTTTCCGGTTTGGGCATCCCAGAGTTGGGCTGAATCGTGGCTTGCAGTGAGCACTTTGCTCCCCTCGGAGCTCATGGCGACGGCCCGAACATTCTGGCCAAAGGTTCTCAGGAGTTTCCCTGATTTCGTGTCCCAGAGTTGAGCACCTTTATAGTTTCCCACTAGCAGGCGATCTCCCCGGCGGGTAGGAATAAGCGCCAAGGCACCACCGAAAGTGGGCTGCAGTGCTCGGAGCCTCTTGCCGGAAGAAACATCCAGCAAAACCACTCTCTCGGCCAGTTCAAACCACAGCCCATTGGGACCAAAGGTCATGGCAGTTCTGGAAAGTTCAGAGGTATCAAACACCCAGCGGTGGAGTCGTTTTCGCTGAAGAAATTCCCAACAAAAAATTTCTACTTTTTGACCGTTGATCAAAAAGTGAGCAGCCAGTTGGCGGTCATCGGGACTGAAGACGGCTCGCGTGCAGACGGATTTTTTCTCCGGGTGCTGAAAGGAAAACACTTTCTTGCCGGTGGAAGTTTCCCAGACCGCGATCTTGTTGACAAACTTTGTCATCACCCACCGAGCTTGGGGACTGAAAGCCCCGACGGTGGCATGCTCGTGATCGGTCGGAAAAGGAAAGTTCTGCAACAACTTGCCATCTTGGGCGTTCCAACACACTGCTGTGCCATCCCGAATCCTCATGAACACCTTCTTTCCCCCGGAGCTGAATCGCACCGAGTGGATGTCCAGCTTCACCAGGGGTCTTTCCAAAATGTGCACCAGTTTCCCGGTGTGAATGTCCCAAACGCTGGACCGCAAGTCCCGGCAGCCCAGGAACATCAAAAGCCCTCGGGGAGCAAAAGCCACAGAGCACACAGGGCCGCGGTGTTTTCGGAAAGTGGCCAGGCGTTTGCCACTTTGGGTTTCCAAGAGGACGGCAGGACCGTAGAGTGTGCCCACTAGCACCCAGCGTCCTCGGGGGCTAAAAGCTGCCGAGCACACTCCACCGTGGCCGATTTGGAGCTTGTGGGCCAGCCGGCCGGTTTGGGCATTCCAGAGGAAAAGTTTTCCGCTGGTTCCCCCTGCCAGAATCCACCGCCCATTTGCACTAAGGGCCGCACAGGTGATGGCTTTTTCCCCTTGAGCCCAAAAGGTGCGAATCACCTGCCCGGTTCGGACATCTACCAGGTCTAGCAAGTTGTCCGGCGCCAGAGAAGCCAAGGCCCGAGGCCCTCGCGGGGTAAAGCTCACAAAGACGATCTTGGGCTTGTGCTGCAAGGTGTGCAGAGTCTGACCTGTCCGAGTCTCCCACAAGATGATCTTCCCGTCTTCTGAGGCACTTAACACTTGCCGTCCATCGGGGCTCAGGGCAAGCGAGGAGATTGGGGCCCGATGTTTGCGAAACTTGAGTAAGGGTTTGCCGCGTTTGATGTCCCAGAGCAGCACGGTTGCATCCGCCGAACCGGTCAGTGCGCGGCAGCCTTGAGGCCCGAAGGCCACTGCAACAACGGCTCCCTGGTGTCCCTGAAATGTTATCCTGGGCAAGCCTTGCCGAAGGTCCCAAAGAACGGCTGTGCGGTCCTCCGAGCCTGTCAGCAGAAGTTTGCCGTCAGGGCTGAATGCCGCCGTGAGAACCGCCCCGTTGTGTCCAAGCGAGACGGCTCCCTTTCGTGGAGGAGGTACAGGGTGTTGGGCTGGAGGATTGGCTTGGGCACTCCCCTGGGCAGCAAAGGTAGCCACCAAGACCAACCATGCAATGGCCGTGGTCCAGGCAGATTGGCACCTCCCACGCCGCGCACAGCCCTGCTCGGCCCGCATGCTTTCAACCTCCTGGACCATGCCCAAGAAGGACGCCTTCAAAAAACTTTCTGAAAGCCAGCACCGGGGCAGGTTTCCCCTGTCAGTCTAGCAAGTTAGAGGTGAGAGTTTTATCTTTGTGTCCCAGCCGGACTCCTGCATTGGTTTCCAACCAGGCAATCCCACCGTGGACCGAACCAATCTCGGGCCATCCTGAGCCGAAACAATTGCTGCCCCGAGCTGGCGCTTTCCTGGCAGGAGGATGGCCGTTACTCTTCCGCCTGGCCGATGACGATCAGTTGTATTGGCAAAGGTTTGCCTTCTTTGCTCTTGGCTGGCAGCAGCACGCTGGTCCACTCCAGCTCCGCGTTGTGGAACACTTGGGGCGAAGTGGGATTTTTTTTCTGAGGAGCAAGCAGGGGGAAGATGGCCGGGTGGGTGCTCCCGGCGGATTCGGCTCCCAGTTCGTTGAGTTGTTCTGCATCGATGGGCTGAGGGTCTTTGTCCAGTTTGGCTGGGGTCAGGACCAGGAAGTCGCGCGTGTCAAAAGTGCCTACATGGTTTCCGTCCTGAGGCTGAAGTCCATAGCGGAGCACATAATAACCGCGTCGCAACTCCTGACCTCGGAAGTCCGGTGTGGTCCGATACAAACGCACCACGCCTACCACACTGCCCGGCTGGAGCGGATAGAGCACTTCTCCTTCGGGAACTTCGCCAGAGGAGCGCAGTTGCAAGGACTTGACCAGCCACAACGACATGTAGCTTCGTCCGTTGCGCACCAGCTTCCACCCTTGGGGAGCCAACAGTTTGACGATCTCCGGGGAGAGCCGCTTGGAGCTTGGCGGGCCGGAGAGCTGTTCCACCTGAAGCTCCTGGGCCACGAGCGTGCCCACACATCCGGCCCAAAGCACAATCCAAGCCATTTTTTGCATGGCTGAGTTCTCCTTGCTGTAAGGGGTAAGCCGTTCTTCAGGGGGGCCAGGAGGATAGGAAGGCGCTCCACAGCTTGCCCTGGAAGACAAGCCGGCAGGATGAGTTCATTATATTTCGTCAACTTGGGCTGGCAAATCAGCCGTTTGGGATCGTTGCAAGGGAATCTTAGCCCTCAGGGCCGGAATGATCTGCCGGGGGACGAATCGGGCCAAGGCTTCGTCGTCGGCCAAAGGGGCGATTTGTTTGATCAGGCTGCTGGAGACATGGGCATATTTAGCATCGGCCATCAGAAAGACGGTTTCCACCTCCGGGTCCAGTTGGCGGTTGGCTTGCATCATGGTGATTTCGGCTTGAATGTCCGTCAGGGGGCGCACGCCGCGGATCATCACCCGAGCTCCGCATCGTCGGACAAAAGCCACCGCCAGCCCTTCAAACGCTTCCACCTCCACATTGCCCAAGGGAGCGGTGATTTGGCGCAGAAGCTCTACGCGCTCTTGGGGAGAAAACAACGGTTGTTTTTCAGGATTGATGCCCACCCCCACCACCAAGCGGTCCACCAGACGGCTGGCCCTTTCAATCACATTCAAGTGTCCCAGCGTGGGCGGATCAAACGATCCGGTGTAAACAGCCACCCGATAGTCCGGAGGATTCATGGGCAATCCCTTTGTTGGGAGAACTAGCGTGGGTCGGAGGGGATGGCATGCGAGCGGTCAGCCTGGGCGGCGAAGATCTCATGAGCTGCCATGCCCATCTCCGCTGCCTGAGCCGCGATGCGTCCCTGGATTTGCCGAGCGATGAACTTTTTGAGTGTGCGCAGGGCCACATCCCAATTGCCCGTCAGCGGGCGAATGGTTTCAATGCCCAGCCGTTGCATTTCCTCGGCGCAGCGGTGCAGGTGCTCGGCCAAGGCCTGAAGCTCCTGAGCCATTTGGTGGATGTGCTGGGCGTTGACGGGGACGGCTTGCTTTTTGGGCTGTCGCTTTCGGGTGTTGGCCACGATTGCCCCCCTTTTGCCAGCGGCGAGCTGGACTTCGGGCGTGCCGGGGCCCGATCCGCAATCCTTTTTCTTCTCAGATTACAGCATTGACAGCATGCGTCCAGCCTTTTTTGATTCGTTGTTGAATTAAAAATAACTTAAAAATAAATCTTGTGAACCCCCTAATCCGACTCGTATGCTCCATTCCAAATCACCTGAACCTTCCTGAAAGGGTGCCTGCCATGATCGGATACGAACAACATTCGCCGCTCCGATGTCCTCGATGCTTCTCCGCCCAAGTGCAGCATCGGGTCCGACGCCACGCCGGAGAAGAGCAGTGGAGCAACTGGTGTCCGGTCTGCCAGTGGGAAGGGGAGTACTTGCCCACTCCTGAGGAAATTCAGCGGGAGTGCCAACGCATCCGGGCAGCCCAAGGCCCTGTCGTGGATGACGAAGAAGAAAAAGCCCTCCGGCGGCTGGGGGTCAAGTTTGAAGAAGACCTCCTGCAACCTCAAGAGGAGGACCCCTGGGAAAGTGAACTTTGGGAGGAAGGTGAGGTGCCGGGGTTTCCCTGGTCCGCTTCTTCGGGTTTTGGTTCTTCGGGCTCTCGGGGGGAGAAGTAACCATGAACCACTTGGCTCGTTTTACCCGAATCCGCCACACGCTGGCCGTTATTTCGGCCCTGCGCCGCGTGCGCCAGCCGTTTACCACACCTCAAGGACTGCGGCAGTCTTTGGAGCTACTGCATCAGTTGGGCCAAAGCGTGGGCATGCAGAGCCGGGAGCTTTTGTGGCTGAAAAAAACCGTAGAAGAGGAGGAGGCGTTCCAGGTGGCCTGGGCCATCGTGCAATACCTCCACGGACTGGTCCAACAAGAGCAATACGACGGGCAGAGCATCTGTCTGACCCTGCGCGATGGCACCCAGGTACGCGTGGCCGGCCAGGCTTTTCTAAGATGGCTGCCCTCCGTGGCCCAACTCCTCAGTCTGCTGCGCCAAATTCGCTGTTAAAGGGGCACTTTTCCAACCCGGGGCAAGGGTCGCTTGAGCCGACTGGGGCAACCGGCCATGAAACGCCGTGTGACCGAGGAACTGATCCGGCAAGTGCTCAATCTGGTCCAGCGAGGCTACTGCACACGCGAAATTGGTCGTCGGACCGGATTGAGCATGTCGGCGGTGTACAAGATTCGCCAAGGGCGACATCCGTTGTTGCGCAACCAGCCCCCACCTGGGCCTCAACCGGTGTGGTGCCCCCGGTGTCGGTGTCGGGTGTTTCCTCCTTGTCGGGTGTGTGACCTCCGGGAGCAGCTTCAGCGTCAAGAGCTGATGCATCGCCTCCGTCCTGCTCGACGCCGACTCCCTCCGCTGGAAAAGTTTCCGCCAGAGTTGCAACAGCGGCTCAGCACGCCGGTAGCCGAACTGGGCTTGCCGGTGCGGGTGGTCAACTATCTGGAACACGCGGGCATCTTGACCGTTTACGACCTTCTGGGCCACAGGCCTGAGGAACTGCTACTCATCCCCAACTTTGCCCAAAAAACCTTGGAGCAAGTTTATCGGGCGTTGGAGCCGCTGGGGTTTGTGCGACAAAGCCGACTGCGGAAACCCTCCGACGGAAAAACTTCGCCATCTGCTCCCACTGCACCCTCCCAGCCCAATCACGAGACCAAACCGGCCAAATAATCTGAAGAGGATCGGAAATGCTAGCGATGCCGGTAATAGGCCCTGAGGCGCTCTGGCCCGAAAAAAACCACAGACTTAAACTCCTCCCACTTCCGACCTTGGTGCTGGCACGAGGAATTTGACGGTGGATTGGCAGAATTGGGTCCTACGAGGGGTAGTGATGCTTGGGCTGGTGTTGTCCGGGTGTCAAAGCACCCATTGGCCCAGGCTCTTTAATCCCAACCCTCCGGAAGTGCAGCGTCAGGTGGACCAGCAGTGGGACCCCTATCCGGAGCCCATTTCGCCAGCTCCGGCCACGGGAGCCGACATGGATGGGGCCCGCCCCCTGGAGTACGACGCGCCTCGGGCCCAACCCCGAAGGTTCCAAAATCCCCCCTGGATGCTGTTCCGCTGGCCCTGGGGAAGCTAGGCCCAGGCTGTGTTGGTTCAAAACTCTCCCGTGGTGACCCAGAACTTAGTCGGCTTATTCCACACCGGGCCTCCGATTTGGAACCATCGGGCGGTCCAATCCACCAGTTCCCAAGCTCCCAGCTCCGGGGGGCCAAAGAGCCGATGGCACTGGGAAGCATCGGCCACCAAGGACCTAGCGCCTTGCTGGGAGGAGAAGTTCACCGGACAACCCAGGCGACGGCCCAGCTCCAAAGCCAACTGCCGCACTTGCAGTCGTTCCGGGCCGGTGAGGTTAAGCACCCAAGCCCGTCCCGGTTGCACTTGCTCCAGACAGGCCAGAGCCACGCGATTGGCATAGCCTTGCCAGACCAGGTTCAGCTCCGGCACGCTCAGGGGCACCGGCTGGCCTTGGCGGATCATTTGGGCCAGATCGACCAGCACTCCGTAGCGGAGTTCCACGGCGTAGTTGAGCCGCAGCAGACACACGCCCATCCCGGCCGTGGCAGCCAAATGGCGCAACACTTGCTCTCGGCCCCAAACGGTGATGGCATACTCCCCTCGGGGAGCCACCGGGGTTTGCTCGGTTGCGGCTGGTTCTTCCGGGGCCAGAAACGGATAGACATTTCCACTGCTGAAAGCCACCACACGGCAAGGGGCCAATTGTTCCAGCTCGCGCACCAGGCACACATTGCGCACCCAATAGGTGCCTGGGGGATCGGACGCGGAGAACTTGTGTCCTAGCATCCAGATGACATAGGGCAGCCGTGGCAACTGGGCCCAACTGCGCCGCTGGGCCAGATCGGCCTGGAGGGTCTGTACCCCGTGGCGCTGCAGTAACTGCTGCACTCCGGGATTGGAGAATCGGGAGACGGCCACGACGGGAAAGTCTCGTCGGGCGGCTTTTTGCAGACTGCGTTGGGCCATGAGACAAAGAGCCGGGCCCATCTTCCCGCCTGCTCCCAACACCAACAGTCCCCCCTCCAAACGACTAAACAACTCCACCGTCTGCGGCCCAGGACGACTGAGCCGCTCCAGCAGCTCCTCCTCGTTGGCGGGAAAGGTAAGCGGTTGCCAAAAGCTCATCTTCGGTCGCAAGGGGCCAGGGACTCGTCGTGCCGAAAAGTCGGAGGGGTTGCCCTACCATTGTGTTCGCCCTGAAAGGGGCTTTGCAAAGCCTCCAGAGGGCCAAAGGACCTGCTTCCCTGCGGAAGTCAACTGCTGCCTGGGCTCCACGGCGTTGCCAGAAATCAACACCGGCGTTGAACGAAGGCAACCAAGGACCACCGAGGGCCAGAGGGTTTTTGCTTCTTAACTCCTGGACAGGCAAGCAGTTGCCGAGAAAACACCCGCGTGCCTCCGGAGCTGCGGCACGGGGGTTGCCTCCCACAACTGCATCCCCCAAGCCGCAGTCGGAGGAAGTGCCATGCGTTGGTTGATGATCTTGTTTGCCTTGCTGGGGCTGATGATTGGCTGGGCCTTTGGGCAAGAACCGTCTTCGTCCACGGCGCGCGTGCAAGTGGTGCTGAAAGACGGTCGGGTGTTCCATGCTCAGGTGGAAGCACGCAGCAGTCAACAGTCGCTATGGCTTTTGTGGGGGACGCCAACGCTTCAAGTGGCTCGGCCCTTGCCCTGGCGGCTTGTACACCAGGTGCGCTGGCAGGGCAAACACTACACGGCCGAGGAGTTTCGCCACTTGGTGGAGGTGGGCCGGGTGGGTCGGGTTTGCTTTGGAGTTGGACTGGCCAAAACTCCCGTGGGGCCCTCCCGCTCCAAGGCTCAAAAGAAAACTCGGCCCCGGGGCACATCCGCCTGGTCCATGGCCCAGTGGGCAGCCTGGACCCTGGGCACCACGCCCCCGGTGGCTCACTTGGATGCTTGGGTTCGTCAGGTAGCTTCCGTGCGAGGGAGAGAGCTTGTGCTGGTGCTTCAGCCGCGGGGTCCGGCAGGGCAAGAGGTGCCGGTCCAGGGAACGCTGAGCGTGCAGTTGGAAGGATTTCGTCGGGAGCAGGGGCGATGGGTCCCTTTGGAACGATGGACCCGAAACCTGACCCCCCAAAGCTACACCCCCCAAGGAGCGGTGTTTCGTCTGAAGATTGGTCGGGCCAGTCGGGCCAACTGGCCTAATCTGGCTCCTTATGGGCGGCTTCGGATTCGGCTAAGTGTGCCGAGCCAAGGTGTGGTCCACGCCTTGGTGGAAGCCGTGCGATTGCCCGAGCCCCAGGGCGACTTCTCGGGCCCTCTTTCCCAGCCGCACTAAAGAGCCGCTTGTGTAGCGCCCGCAGTGGCTACTGGGCCAAGGTGGAGCTGGAGTCTTCTTGTGGCTTGCCGGAGCCGATGCACCATAGGTGGCGCTCGGAGCGGATAAAGATGTTGCCTTGGCTAATAGCCGGCGAAGCGTAGCAATACTCTCCCAGGGGATTGACCGCCAGGCGTCGGAACTTGGGGCCAGCTTCAATCACGGTGGTGTCGCCGTTGTCAGACAGGAAGTAGATGCGACCTTCGGCAGCCACCGGAGAGGCACTGAAGCGCACTCCCAAACGGCGACGCCACATCACCCGGCCCGTCTCGGCCTCAAAACAAGTGGCCACCCCTTGGTCGGAGAT
>JAJRRR010000317.1 GCA_024279285.1 Planctomycetota bacterium | reverse complement strand
GCAACAACCCTTTGGCCCAAGCAGCCACCGTGGTGCTGGACTTGGGTCCGGTGCAGGAAGCCTGCCCTTTGGGCTTGGCTCCCACCACCAGCACCTTGGCCATGCTGGCCTTGGCCGATGCGGTGGCCATGACCGTCTTGCAGCTCAAGGGTTTCCAGCCTCAGCATTTTGCGGCGTTTCATCCGGCTGGATCATTGGGCCTGAGGTTCTCGCCGGTGGAGCAGCACATGCGTCCCCGCTCCCAGTGCCGAATTGCTCCGGAGGACAAAACGGTTCGGCAAGTGCTGGTCACTTTGGCCCGACCCGGGCGACGAACCGGAGCCATCATGCTGGTTGATCCGAAGGGGCGTTTGTCGGGGCTTTTCACCGACAGCGACCTGGCCCGACTGCTGGAACGAAAACAAGACCACGCCTTGGATCGTCCCATCCGGGAGGTGATGACCCGACAGCCGCTTTTTGTCCGCCAAGGCACTCCCTTGCCCCAAGCCGTTGAAGTGCTGGCACGGCACAAAATCAGCGAACTGCCAGTGGTGGACCGCCAGCACAAGCCTCTGGGACTGCTGGACATCACCGATGTGGTAGGATGGTTTCCTGAGTTGCTGGCCGGAACCTCCGAACCGACGCTGGCCCGAAGTGCTTGAAGCCCCCTTTGCTCCTCGTCGGTGCTTAACAAAATCAACGACCATGAAGCTTTCGGCCCGATGCGAACCGGTGGAGCTGATCCTTTCGGATGTAGATGGGGTGCTCACTGACGGCACCTTGATCCTGGATGCCCAAGGCCAGGAGATCAAGCGGTTCCACATTCGTGATGGGCTGGCCATTCGCATTTGGCAGCGATGTGGGCACCATTTTGGACTCATCACGGCTCGCAGCTCCCAGGCTGTTAAGCTCCGTGCCCAAGAACTGGGCATCACGCTGCTTCGCCAAGGGAGCGAGGAAAAACTGCCCGTGGTGCAACAAGTCATCCAGGAACTGGGTCTAGAACCCCGGCAGGTGTGCTACATCGGGGATGACCTTCCAGACTTGGCAGTGGTGGATCATGTGGGCTTGGCGGTAGCAGTGGCCGATGCAGCCGCGGAACTGCGCCAAGCAGCTCACTTGGTCACTCAGGCTCCCGGTGGACACGGTGCCGTGAGAGAGACGGTGGAAATGATCCTCAAGGCCCAGCGTCGTTGGGACGAAATCGTACAACGCTTCCGCGACGGAAGTTGGTAGGCTTGCCCTGTTTTGCCATGAACCCTTTGGCCAAGCTGACAAGGTGGCAGGGTTTGCTGGCTCAAGCTGCTCAGGGCCGCACTCAAGCTGCTGCGGCGGTTCGGGCGGCGGTGAGTTTTGGGGTGGTGCTGGTGGCATTTGGGTTGTATCGGGTGAGCGTGGGCTGGTACTTGGCTCCGGAGGCTGCTCCCCTGCCCTTGCAAAACTCTTCCGAGGCCCCCCAACCCTCCTCCTTCCAGCCCAGCAAGGAGCTAAAACTCTGGTTTGGCCACAATCCGGACGCTTGGGAGCTGCGCAATCCCAAAATGCTCCGCACTGATCGGGGCATTTTGCTTTTCCAGCGCTACAAAGTGCTGGACCGGCGTCGGGTGAAAATCTCGCCCTGTTCCCTGGTGCTGTTGCCTTCCCCAAAAGCATCGCCGCGGGAAGCTATCGTGTTGCAAGCTCCCGAGGGGGCCATCTTGCAATTCCAGCGGGGATTTGACCTGCGCCGCGGCCAAGTGGGCCAACTGCAAGGCGGATTGCTGCTGGGCCAAATCACCATCCGAAGCCAAGGGCGCTCTCCAAGACCGGATGATGACCTGTGGATTTCCACCTACGACATTCAGCTTCAAAGCCAAGCCATTTACACTCCCCATCCGGTTCAGTTTCGGCTGGGGCCGAACTACGGTTCGGGCCGGGAACTCTATGTTCAATTGGCCCAAATCGGCCGCCGCTCCAACAAGCGACTGCAACTGGAGTACCTGGAACTTCGCAGCGATGTGAATCTTCACTTGGTTCCCCAGCCTCAGAAAGAAAAACCCACTGCCCAGCAAAAGCCTAACTGGACCGCCCCCCGATCTTCCAACCCGCTGAGCCTCCTGGCCCCCGGCCCTCGCCCGCTGGAGATCACCTGCGAGGGAGCAATGCGGGTGGATTTCGTCAAGCGCCGGGTGTCGTTTCAGCGTCGGGTGCACGCTCAGCGTCGCTGGCCCCAAGGCCCCCCGGACCAACTCCACGCCGATCAACTCGTGCTGACTTTTGCCACCGAGAAACCGCCTGTAAAAAAGCAAGCCGCTCAAGCCAAGGGATCGGAAAAAACTCCCCCGAGGTCCCAAACTTCCCATTGGGCAATGCGCTGGAAAGTGCAATGGGTGGAAGCCAAGGGTCATCCTGCCCGATTGGAGGCTCCCCGATCGCAAGTGTTGGTTCGCGCTCATCGCTTGGCCTACCATGTGCCCAGCGGAGCAGTAGAGTTGGAAGACATGCGTCAGGGACTGCTTCAGCAGGGACGGAATCGGCTTTGGGCCCGTCGGGCCTCCTATCGTCCCGGCCCTGAGGGTCGCCCGGGCACCTTTGAAGCCCAAGGAGCCGGAAAAGTCCACTGGTGGCTGACCCGAACCGCCAACCCCCCTTCCCCGGCACGCAGACCCCCTTCCTCCTCCCCCGCCCCGGCTGCGCAGGAGTTGCAACTGCTGGAGGCTTCCTGGGGCAAGGGGATGAAAGCCCTATGGACCAAGCAAGGGCTCTATCAGGTGGAGATTGACCAGCAAGCCCAACTGCGCTGGCAGGCGCAAGGTGAGCTTCGGGCCAGGCGTATTGTATTTCTGCTTCAGCCTCAGCAAGTCGCCAAAAACCGGTGGCGCTTGCTTCCCCAACAGCTCCAAGCCTGGCAAAGCGTGCGCATTGATTCTGCCGAGCTTGAGCTGCGATGTGAAACGCTCCTGGTTCATTTCCTAACACCGGGGGCACAAGCAGATCGGAATCCACCGGTTCGCCTGGGCCACAAGGTTCCAAGAGCCAACCCCACCCACAAATCCAAAACAGCCCAGTCGCCGACACGGAACCTCAAAAGGGTAATTCCCACCTCGGGGCGTGTGGTTTTGGGACTGGGGCAAATTGAGCCTGTGGCCCAAGCGGATCGGGCTCCTCCCCTCGCCCCAGCCCCTGGAGCACAGGCTCGGTATGAACTTTCCGGCCAAGAAGTGCAGTTGTGGCTCCTGGCCCAAGGCAAACAAACCCAACCGCGCCGTCTGGTGGTGTCGGGCAAGGCTCAACTGCGGACCGTTTCGGCTTCTGGGAATTCAAAACGCAGCTTGACCCTCCGGGGAGAAAAAATCCACGGCCAGAATCTGAACCGCATGGCCCAAGTGGTGGTCCAAGGCAACCCGGCCCATCTGGAGGCCCAAGGATTAATTCTCCAAGGACCGTCCATTCACTTGGACCAGTCCAGCAATCGACTTTGGGTGCCCAGTGCCGGACAGATGTGGCTTCCGGTGGGCCGCACCTGGTTTGGCACTTCGGGAACCCAAGAGCCGTTGAGGATCCAGTGGCTGGGTCAGATGAACTTTGATGGCCAAAAGGTTTCGTTTTCCCGGGGCGTGGTGGCCCGACGCACCAACGAACACCTGCAAACCGAAACCTTGGAAGTGTTCTTGCAACAACCCGTCAGTCTCGCTCCAGAAACTCAACAAAACACGGTCCAAGTGGCCCGAATCGCCTGCCGCCAAGGTGTCTATGCCCAGTGGCGCCGCTACGAACAGGGGGAGCTTGTAGCTTGGGAACAGTTCCGTGCTGCGGACTTGAGCATCAATCAGCTCAGTGGAGCCGTGGTGGCTCAAGGACCCGGCTACCTGCGCCGCATCAGCCGCTCTGGGGCAGCGGCGGTGGTTCCCGGCTCTTCTCCCTCTGCGGCCCAAGCTCGCGCAGGACTATGGTTTTTGCAAATCAAGTTTCACAAGACGATCACGGGCAACATGCACCGTCGGGAAATGCTGTTTTCGGGCCAGGTGGAAGCGGTCTATGGTCCCGTGCCCCACTGGCAAGCCACGCTGGACGCCGATGCTCCCGAGCAACTCGGCCCTCAAGGACTGGCTCTGCACTGCCAAAAGCTCTCAGTGGCTCAGGTGCGAGGGGGTCAAGACACCTGGTGGCTGGAACTTCAAGCCACGGGAAACACAGTGGTGGAGGGTTCAGGATTCACCGCCCGAGCTCAGCGCGTGGCCTACTCTCAAGCCAAAGACCGCCTGCTTTTGGAAGGCACGGCCCGAGTGCCTGCCGTGCTCCAACGCTGGCCCTATCCCGGTGGGCCCGTCTCCACCGCCCAAGCCCGAAAAATCCTCTACTGGCGCCGCTCCAATCGCCTCCAAGTCCAAGACGCTCAAAGCCTGGACCTGGCCCAACCGCCCAAGCCCTCAGGACGGTGAAACGCGGCTCGTGGCTTGCGTCATGCGTCCTGCGGCTTGCGACCTGCGACGCATGAAAATAAAGCCAATTCTTCTTTCGTCGCGTGAGTGCAAGTGGCGGCGTGATTGTTTTTACTTCACTCCCCCACTACTCCTCCCCCACCCCATCCCCTCACGCCTCCTGCGGCTGAAGCCGCAGGCTCGCCCAAGGCCCAAGCCCCAAGACCATCCGCGCCGCCAGGCTCTAAGGCGAGCTGTTTGACGAACCGTCTTTGGATTTCCCGGCTTTTGCACGCACCAGGGTAATAGTGACCGGTTGAGGCAGTTCCAAGGTGACCACCAGGGTGTTGTCGTCCCGAAGCCGGTGGCGAATGACCAGCACGCCTTGCTGCCCTTCAGGGGAGCTGAATCCCAGGCGGAGCACGGCTTCCTTGCCTTTGACGAACTTCCAGTTACCCAGGAAAGCACCTCCTTGACTGTCGGCTCCGGTGTGGAAGATGTTTCCGTTGCGAGGATCAATGGCCATCAGAGCCACGGAGGTGCGTTGAGGATCGCGGCTGACCACTTCCACCACCCGATCCTCCACCTTCCAGGCAAAAGTGGTGCGGACTTGCTGGCCTTTGGTTTCAGCGTCAACCCAAGTGCCAATCAGCCGGTCCCAGCCCGATTGTTCCAAAACCTGCCGCAGCGTGCGGTCCTTGGGCGAGGTGGTCTTTTGCGGCGCCTTGGCAGCCACCAGGAAGATCAACTCGTTGCTGAACACTCCCCCGGGATTCATCAGTTGGACCAGATGCATGCCCTCTGGAGGGAGTTTTTCCAGGGTGATATGGACTCGCAGTCCTTCCTCGGGCCGGGAGTTGGTTCCCAGGCGAAGCGTGCCCGAGACCCGACGACCATTGACAAAAATCGCCGCTTGAGGATGGATGTGCCGACCGGAGACGATCATCGTG
>JAJRRR010000316.1 GCA_024279285.1 Planctomycetota bacterium | reverse complement strand
TGGGGCTCAAGGGCGGTTTTTCCGCGGGGTGTATCCCACCGGAGAGGAGCTGCTGGTGCTGTTGGACCTGGAGGAAACTCTGCGGTGCGAACAAGCCAACAGTTAGGGGCATTGGAGGTGTTCAACAAGGCGACTTGCAAACTCCCTGCTTTCCTCGCAACAAGGAGCTGAAGCGATGCAGAAGCGTTTGACTTTGTTATTCCTGGCCATTGGGCTGGTGCCGTTGGTGTTGGTGGGAGCGATCAACTACTACCTGGCCTCTAGCGGCATGCTTCAGATCATGCAACAGGTGCAGCAGGAGACGCAGGCCAAGGCGGAGAACATTCTGGTGGGTCTTCGGGAGGCGAAGCGCCAGCAGATCGAAAGCTACTTTGACACCATCCACGACCAGGTGCTGGCACTGAGCGAAGACCGCTCCATCATCCGCGCCATGCGACAGTTCCAGTTTGCCGTCAAAGACTACCTGGAAGAGCGCAAAGTAGATCAAAAGCACCGACAACGCATGCTACGCGACCTGAAGGCGTTCTACCACGGAGCCTTTACGGCGCGATACCAGCAGCGTAATCAGGGAGAATCCCCGGAGGTGGAAACCATCCTGCCCCGATTGGACGATGTAGCTTTGGCCCTCCAGTACGACTACTTAGCAGCCAACCCCCACCCGATCGGCTCCAAGCAATTTCTGGACGAAGCCGATAACGGCACCTCTTATGACGAGGTGCATCGGGCCTACCATCCCATGCTCCGTAGCTTCCTGGAGAAGTTTGACTACGACGACATTTTCCTGGTGGATATGCAATCGGGACGGATTGTTTACAGCGTACTTAAGGAAGTGGATTTTGGCACTTCGCTGTTGGAAGGTCCCTGGGCCGAAACTAACTTGGCGGAAGTGTTTCGTCGGGCACGGGAAGCCGATGACCCCGATGCGTTCTTCGTGGTGGACTATCAGCTTTACACGCCCAGCTACGGTGATCCGGCAGCGTTTATTGCTTCGCCGATTTTTGACGGGGACAAAAAAATCGGGGTGCTGGTGTTCCAGATGCCTGCCGACCGCATTTGTGAAATCATGGCTGAGCGAAGCGGGCTAGGCGAGACCGGAGAGATCATCCTGGTGGGTCAGGACTACCTGATGCGCTCCGACTCCTTCCGCAAGCCGGAAACGCACACGCTGGTGGCTTCGTTCCGCAATCCGGAGCAGGGGCGCATCCAGACCGAGTCGGCCCGACGAGCCCTGGAACAAGGAGAGCGCGGGTTCATCGTCGAGACGGACTACCTGGGCCACACCACTTTGACCGCTTACACGCCGATCAACTTGATCGGTTTCAAGTGGGCTTTGTTGGCCAAGATGGATCAGGATGAAGCCTTGCGGGTAGCTACCGAAATTGAAAAAGTAGTCCAGGCTTCCCAAGTGCGCCTCATTGGTTGGTCCCTGGGTCTGGGCGTGATCATCATCGCCGCAGTGGTGTTCTTGGGTCTGAGCACCGCTCGTGGGATCGCTCGTCCGCTGGTTCAGGTGGCAGAGTTTGCCCGCCGTGTGGCCCACGGCGATCTTTCCCAGCGGTGTGATGTTCAGGCTCGGGACGAGGTGGGCATGCTGGTGGAATCAGCCAACCAGATGCGCGACAACCTCTACCAAATGGTCCAACAACTCAAACAAAGCGCCCAAGCCCTCGGTGGAGCTTCCAGCCAACTGGCTGCCACGGCCGACCAACTCACCCAGGGCAGCAAAAACGCTTTGGAAGAAACATCAGCCGTGGCTTCTGTGGTCCGCGACACCACCTCGTCCATGAACCAGATGGCCTCTTCCACCGAGCAGATGTCCAGCAATGTGAAGGCCATCTCGGCAGCGGTGGAGCAGATGAGTGCCACGATCAACGAGATTGCCCAAAACGCCGAAAAATCTGCCGGTGTGGCTGCCAATGCGGCTCAACTGACCAACGACACCAACACCCGAATTGCCGAGATGGGCCGAGCGGCCGAGGAGATCGGCAAGGTGATTGAGGTCATTCAGGACATTGCCGAGCAGACCAACCTGCTGGCGCTAAACGCCACGATTGAGGCGGCTCGGGCCGGGGAGGCTGGCAAGGGATTCGCCGTGGTGGCCACGGAGGTGAAGGAACTGGCCCGACAAACCGCCACCGCCACCGACGACATCCGCCAGCGGATTGAGCGGATCCAGTCAGCCACGAATGATGCCATCAGCGCAGTGAATCACATCACGGAGGTGATTCAGAATGTCAACGAGGTGGCCCGAACCATCGCCTCGGCCGTGGAGGAGCAGTCCATCACGACCAAGGAGATTGCCCAAAATGTGGCCCAAACCGCCAGCGCCGCCGAGATGGTCTC
>JAJRRR010000315.1 GCA_024279285.1 Planctomycetota bacterium | reverse complement strand
CGCCAGTGGGGTTGAGCTTCCTGCGTGCGGCCGAGCTGTTCCAGAGATCGGGCCAAGTGGAAATGGGCATCGGGCACACGCGGCTCTTGGGCCACCACGCCCCGAAACGCCGCCACGGCCAACTCCAACTGGCCCAATTGGGCCAGCACGCAGCCCAAGCTCAGCCGGGCTTCCAGATGTTGGGGGTCCAGTTCCAGAGTCATCCAGTATCGTTCTCGGGCTGCCGGCAGGTCGTCCAGCGTGTAGAGCAATTCTCCGAGCCGGAAGCATAGTTCGGCTCGTGGGCCGCCTTGCAACAAAGCCCGGCGATACGCCGCCACCGCCGCCGTCCACTCCCCTTGGTCCTCCAGGGCTTCAGCTTCACGGATCAATGCTTCCGGAGAGTCTTCCGAGCTTGAGGGCTGATTAGGAAACCGGATCACGCCTGGGTTTTGCAGCCGCGGAGGCCAGCTTTCTGCGGATGCAAAGGCAAAGTGCCACTGCCCCTGAGCGTCCAACAATCCTCCGTCTTGACGAAGCAACAGACGCCGCCCGCGTACCAGCACTTCCAACTGCTCCAGCGGCCCTTGCCACTTAGGAACTAAACGCTTCAGCGCCAGAAGCTGCCGACGGATTTGTGCCGGGGAGATGCCCCGGTGCATCCATTGGGCCAAGCGTCGGGCAAAGACCACCTGTTGAAAGTCAAACAGGTGCAGTGGGCCAAGTTGTTTCACCGGTCGGATCAGACCGGCCCGAATCCAGCGGCGTACCACGGCCACCGGCACCCGAGCCGCCGCCGCTAACGAAAGAACCGTCAACAAACGGTGCACCGCCTGCTGCTGAGCCGCAAGCCCCAAGCGGTCCCAAAGCTCCTGCTCACTGAGCACCTCCACCTCCCCCTGGTCAATCCGCCGATTCACCTCCGGAGAGAGTAAGGAGAGTTGAGGACGCGGATCAAACTCCAAGGGCAAATCTCCCTGACCCACCACGATCCATTGGGCCTGCTGCACGGGGACCAACCGGCAGCCGTGCTGTTGGAGCAACCGGCGTGCCTGATGAAGCGAAACGGCAGCCAAGGGGCCCACCACTGCTATCCGTTGCCCTTGCAAACTTCCTTGTGGCATGGTTTGCTCAACCTGAGGGCCAAAAAAACCGATTGTCTTCCGGCCATGGCAGGCACCATCATGTTAGCCCCGGCCGGGAAAGCAGACTACCACCTTCAGCGCTCCAGTCCCAAGAGTGTCTGACATTCCTAAGCACGAACTGCTTCGGGCGGTGGACGCCCAAGCCAACCGGGCAGCCGAAGCTGTCCGCGTATTGGAAGACTATGCGCGGTTCGTGCTGGACGATTCGTTCCTGACCCAGCGGCTCAAGCAACTTCGCCACCGTGTGGAACAACTGGCCCAACGCTGCCTGACAGGGCAAGGCTTCAGGATGCGAGACACTCAGGCGGATGTGGGCACCAAAATTTCCCAACCTGGAGAACACCGCCGCAGCTCGTGGCAGGCGCTGGTGGAAGCCAACGCCCGACGACTCCAACAAGCTCTGCGGGGGCTAGAGGAGTTTTGCAAGTTGCAAGAAAGCGAACTTGCCTCGGCCTGGGAACAGCTCCGCTACGAAAGCTACACACTGCACAAAGCACTGGCCACCACGGCACAAGCCCAACACCGGCTGGCCCAAGCGCAGCTTTATCTCCTGCTGGATGCTGGGGAATCGTTGAAAGCTTTGGTCCAACTGGCGGAGGAGTTGATCAAAGCCGGCGTGGATGTGATTCAACTTCGGGAAAAGCACATGGGAGATCGTGAACTGCTGCGGCGCGGGGCAGCGGTAGCAGAGGTGTGTCGGGCTTGCGGGGCGATTTTTATCTTCAACGACCGACCCGATCTGGCCTTCCTGGCCCGGGCCCACGGTGTTCATGTAGGCCAGGAGGAGCTGGAGGTGCCCCAGGTGCGTCGCATCGTGGGCCCTGATGCCCTGGTGGGAGTCTCCACCCACAGCTTGGAACAAGCTCAAGCGGCCGTGCTGGACGGAGCAGACTACATTGGCATTGGACCCGTGTTCCCCTCCCAGACCAAGCGTTTCTCGCAGTTCGTAGGGCCGGGGCTAGTGGCCCAGGTGGTCCAGCAGGTGAGTTTGCCAGGATTCGCTATTGGGGGAATCACGCTGGAGAATCTAGATGAGGTGCTGTCGGCCGGGATAGCCCGGGTGGCGGTCAGTGCGGGGATTCTTCGCACGCCGGATCCGGGAGCCACCGCTGCCCAATTCAAACTCCGCCTCCGACATGCCCAAAACCT
>JAJRRR010000314.1 GCA_024279285.1 Planctomycetota bacterium | reverse complement strand
GAACTAGCCTGGCGCATCGTGGACCCCATCCAGCAAGCCTGGCAGCAAGGCCAGCCTCCGCTGCACTTCTATGAGCCTGGCCAATGGGGACCTGAAGAAAGTCGTCACTGGATCGAACAACTTGGCCACCGCTGGCTGGATGTGTGTCCCGTGCTGCAGTAGCCCTTCAGGAGCGGCCCAAACCGGATTTCCAGTAGCTGCTTTGGCCAGGCTGGTCGCGGAACTGACGGTGGCACTTCCGACACGCTTGATCCAGTTGTTTCATTAACCGGTTGGCTTCTTCGCCACGCCGATGAGTCAACGCACGGCGTAGTTTCTCGGCCAACTGCTGACTGCGGCGCATCTGGTGCACGAACTCCTGGCCTCGCTTTTTCACCTCTGGCATGCGTAAAAGCTCGGTGTAGTGTTCCCAAAGCATCAGGGCCTCGTGCGGAGGAGTCAGGTCGGGATGCTTGGGCAGGAGTTGCCAGCGGTTTTGTTGGAGCAAGACCAGGTGCGACCAGGTGTGCTCCAGATGAACCATTGCTTCGGCCAGCGGTGGGAGTTTGGCCACTTGAGGAAAACGAACCGGGCGTTGTTCCAGCGCGTCCGGGAGGAGTTTTCGGGCGCGCTCCACCGAGCGAAACAGCCCCCGATAGTGTGGGCTGGTGCCGGCCACCTGGAGCACTTCCCGGGCACGCTGCGGGGGAATGAGCCCTGCTCCCACACAAGCCACAGCCGCTGCCGCCGGACTGCGATGCCGCCCATGATGACAATGAATGTAAATCACTCCCGGTAGACGATGCACGGCTTGGGCCAGCCGCACGGCTTGCTCCTCGGGGATGCCATCGTAGCCAAAAGGGAGGTGAACATATCGCATGCCGTACTTTTTGGCTAGCTCCACCTGAGGGCGAGCCCCGTCCACGCTAATGATCGTTCGCACCCCGAGACGCTTCAGGGCCTGAAAGCCCGCCTCCGCCTGAGGCTGGCCGCCGCTGATGACTTTGGGATGGACCCAAATGGCATTGGGCAGCGCTTCTTCGGAGATGCGTTTCAGCGGTTGGGGCTCCTGAGGAGGCCCTGCCCCCACTACCATTCCCCACAGCACCGCCCAAGCCCACCACCGCACATGACCGACGCGCTTGGCCGCTGACGGCTCAGCAGCAGAGATCATCGATCGGCCCTTTGAGCTTGAGAGAACTTGTTGCCCCTATTTTCAACACCTGATCTCCAGCGCACAAGTCGCCACCGAGCGGAACTTTTGATCTTTCCCGCCACTTGTTCGCCGGAGCCAGAATTCGTTGATTTTCTCCCACCAGGATGCGAAAAAGTGGAAAGGGAACAGAGTTTGCTCAATTTGAGTCGCTCGCCACTTCAAGGTCATGGATCCATCTGCCCAGTTCACGCCTTTGCAGCTTCAGCGCATCGAAGCCACCACGCAGGAGATTGGGCGATGGCTGTTTGATCATCTTCCCCGACATCGTCCCAGCGTGTTTCAGCGCCAGTGGTGGAATGATCAGATTCTTTCCTGGGCCATGCAGGACGAGGGGATCAAGGTCCAGGCGTTTCGGTTCATAGATGTGCTGCCGATGCTTCAGACGCCTGAGGAGGTGGTGCGGCATCTTCAGGAGTACTTTGAGGAGGTGCGCCAGCGTTTGCCCACGGCTGCCCGGCTGGGATTGTCGGTGGCTTCGGTGGGTTCGTTTGCTGCTCGCGTGGTGGCGGCGGCAGCTAGGCGGCACGCCCTGGACTACGCCAAACGCTTCATCGCTGGCACCACGCCTCAAGAGGTGCTGGCGGCAGTGCGTCGGGCCCGAAGGCGAAAAATGGCCTTCACCCTGGATTGGCTGGGCGAAATGGTCCTCTCGGACCAGGAAGCCGACCGCTACTTGCAAGCCTATGTGGACCTGATCCGCCACCTGGCCCCGGTGGTCAACCGCTGGGAAGAAGTGCCTCAGATTGATCGGGGGGTGCTGAGCCCTCTGCCCCGAGTTAATGTGTCCATCAAACTCTCCGCCTTGGACAGCCAGTTTGATCCGGTGGATCCGGCTGGTTCGTTGCGTCGGGCCGGAGGGAGGCTGCGGCAGCTTTTCCGCGTGGCCCGACAACATCAAGCTTTCGTCAACATTGACATGGAAACCTACGCCACCAAAGAGCTGACGCTCTGGATCGTGCAGCAGATTCTGATGGAAGATGAGTTTCGGGACTGGGGCGATGTGGGCGTGGTGATCCAGTGCTACTTAAAAGACGCCCAACAGGACCTGCAACAGTTGCTCCAATGGGTCAAGCGTCGTGGGCATCCCATTTGGGTACGACTGGTCAAAGGGGCCTATTGGGACTACGAAGTCCTCCATGCCCGATACCACAACTGGCCCATCCCCGTATTCGTCCATAAGTGGCAAACCGATGCCAACTACGAGGCCCAAACCCGGTTCTTACTACGCCACTATCAGCACTTACGCCCGGCCATTGCCAGCCACAACCTGCGTTCGCTGGCCCATGCCATCGCTGTAGCCCGACACTTGGGTCTGCCCCCTTCGGGCATGGAAATCCAAATGCTTTATGGCATGGCTGATGCTGAGAAAGAGCTTTTCGTCAAGTTGGGCTATCGGGTTCGGGTATACATGCCTTTTGGGGAGCTAATCCCTGGGATGGCCTATCTGGTGCGCCGGCTGTTGGAGAACACTTCGAATGAGTCGTTTTTGCGGGCCAGTTTTACCGAGCATCGTTCGCCGGAAGAACTATTGCGCCCTCCTGATGAACAAGGGAGGCTGCGCTGCGGTTCGCGTTCCTCCACCACAGGAGCTGACGGCGTGAACGCTCAACGCCTGAAGTTCGAAAATCATCCTCCGCTGGACTTTGCCCAAGCTGAACATCGCCAACGGATGGCCCAAGCCGTGCAAGAAGTGGCCGGACGGCTGGGAGGACAAATCCCTTTGGTCATCGCAGGCCAGGAAATCTCCAGCTCCCACACGCTGGTTTCGCTCAACCCTTCGCACAAACACCAGCAGGTGGCCACGGTGGCGGCCGCCCAAAGGGAACATGTGCAAAAAGCCCTGGAGATTTCTCAACAAGCGTGGTCCCATTGGGCTCAAACGCCGGTGGAAAAAAGGGCCCAGATGCTCCAACGCCTGGCCCAACTCCTGGACCAGCACCGCTATGAACTGGCCGCCTGGATGATCCACGAAAGCGGCAAAAACTGGCGCGAAGCCGACGCGGATGTGTGCGAAGCCATTGACTTTTGCCGCTACTACGCCTTGGGAGCCGTACAACTGCAAGGCCAGCCCACCGTGCTGGATGTGCCGGGCGAGGAAAACCGCTACCACTACATCCCTCGGGGCATCACAGCGGTAATCGCTCCGTGGAACTTCCCCTTGAGCATCCTGACCGGCATGACCGTGGCCGCTTTGGTCACCGGCAACCCGGTGGTAATGAAACCTGCCGAACAATCCCCGGCGGTGGCTTTTCAGCTTATGCAATTGATCCTTGAGGCAGGATTTCCACCGGAGGTGGTTCACTACTTGCCGGGTGTGGGGGAGGAGGTGGGCCGGGCTCTGGTGGAGCATCCCCTGGTGGTGACGATTGCCTTTACTGGCTCTCGGGCCGTGGGCATGGAGATTCATCGTCGGGCAGCGGAAATCTCCGCCCAAGGCCTCTGCCCTGAGGTCAAACGCGTCATCGCCGAAATGGGTGGGAAAAACGCCATCATCGTCGACGCCGACGCTGACTTGGACGAAGCCGTCTCGGGGGTAATTCACAGCGCGTTTGGCTTCCAGGGCCAAAAGTGCTCGGCCTGTTCGCGCGTGATTGTGTTGCGCAGAGTCTATGACCAGTTCGTCGCCCGACTGGTGGAAGCCACACGCAGCCTGACAATCGGTCCGGCCGAAGATCCCGGCAACCGGCTAGGCCCCGTGATTGACCAGGACGCTTACGAGCGCATTTGGCGCTACATTGAGCTGGGTCGCAAGGAAGGTCGGGAGCTTATTCATGTGGATGTAGGCCCCTTGGCCCAAGAGGGTTATTTCATCGGGCCCACCATCTTTGAACGCCTGGATTCCAACAGTCCTGTGGCTCAGGAGGAGATCTTCGGGCCGGTGCTGGCCGTGTTTGAAGCCCAAGACCTGGAAGAAGCCTTGCAGTTGGCCAACAGCACCCCCTATGCTCTCACCGGTGGGGTGTATTCTCGCAGCCCACGCAACTTGCGCCGCGTGGCCCAAGCAATGCAAGCCGGCAATGTTTATCTCAACCGGCCCATCACTGGGGCTATCGTCAATCGGCAACCTTTTGGGGGGTACAGGCACTCGGGGATTGGTTCCAAGGCGGGAGGGCCGGACTACCTGCTTCAGTTTGTCATTCCGCGCACGGTAAGCGAGAACACCATGCGTCGCGGATTTGCTCCCCATGTGGAACAAGCTCTGCAAGAGTCCCCCGATCCTTCTTCAGAAGACGGAGCTTCTTAGCCTGCTTCGTTTGCCTCTTGAGGAACGCCGAGCTTGGGCCAAAGTTGCACTTGGAACTAGTAGCTGGTTCGGGAGCCGAACCCTCGCAGGAGCCAGGCTCCCATGACCACAAACCCGGCCGCCACCAAAGCCAATTGCCACGGCTCCAGTGAATCCATCCACCAAGTAAGCTGGCTCAGGAGCCAGTCCAACCACTCCCAAGCCAAGGAAACATATTCCCACATGGCTGCTCTCCTCCTCACACAAGGGGACCTACTCAAGCATAGCCCTCTGTTGAGAGCAAGAGGGACATCGCCTCAGCCCTCCTCGCCCTCTTGGTGTTTCGGAGCAAGCATAAAAAAACCCGCTCGTGGGCAAGCCACGGCGGGATAGAAGGTTAAGCGAAGCAGGAATCAGGCAAACAGGGCGTGCACCGGTTCTCCCTTGACCATCTCACGCGGCTGTTTGAGGTGGTTGTAAACGATGGTCTGGGGATTGAGCCCAAGAGCATAGTAAATGGTGGCCAGCAGTTCGTTGGGGTGCACAGGGTTTTCCAGCGGGCTGGAAGCGGTCTTGTCGCTTCGGCCATAGACGAACCCTCGCTTGATCCCGCCTCCGGCAATCAGGGCCGTATAGCAATAGGGCCAGTGATCGCGTCCATCGTTGCTGTTGGAGTTGCCCGAGGTGCTCACGCCTCGCTTGGGACTGCGACCAAACTCGCCCACGGCCACCACTAGCGTCTCGTCCAGCAAACCGCGCTGGTCCAGGTCCGCGATCAAAGCCGACAGACCGGCGTCCAACATAGGAGCTGACAGGTCGCGCATGCGTTGGGTCAGGCCGGTGTGTACATCCCAGGAGTGCCGGTCGGAATTGGCCACCTTGGGCCAGTTGACCTGCACCACACGCGTGCCGGCTTCGATGAGCCGTCGGGCCAGCAGGCAGCATTGGCCGAAGGTGTTGCGTCCGTACCAATCGCGGACTTTGTCGGGCTCTTTGCTCAGGTCCAGAGCGTTGCGGGCTCGCCCGGAAATGACCAACGAAAGGGCCTTTTCGTAGTATTCGTCCAGATCGTACTTGGCCACAGCCTTTTCCAGATCGCGCAAGTTGGCATTGACCAGCTCGCGCAATCGGGCCCGACGCTGCATGCGGAACTTGGACACCTCGGGCCGCAAGGCCAGGTCGTCCACTTTGATCTTGTCCATTTTGTTCATGTCCAGATCATCGCCGGGCGGGAATAGATAATAGGGATCATAAGCCCGACCCAGGAAACCTGCCGTGCCGCCCTTGTTGACCACATTGCTCTCCTGCAAGGGGCGAGGCATCATCACATAGGGGAGCATGGGCACCGTGGGCGGCTTGAGTCGGATGATGTGGCAGCCGTAGTTGGGGAAGTCCTTGGGACTGGGCGGCTCCAACTGCCCGCTGGGACTCACCTTGTCGGCCGTATAGCCAGTCATCATCTGGTAAATGGCAGCCGTGTGGTTGAACAGCCCCTTGGGCGTGTAGCTCATGGAGCGAATCAAGGTGACCTTGTCGACCACTTGAGCCAGACGCGGCAAAAGCTCGGTGAAGGCCACCCCTGGCAGCTTGGTGGAGATGTTCTTAAAGGGGCTTTTGACATTCTCCGGCACATTTTCCTTGGGGTCCCAAAGATCTATGTGGCTGGGCCCGCCTTGCAGATAGAGCATGATGATGCTTTTGGCTCGCCCGAAAGGACCGCTGGACTGCTTGGCCCTGGCTTGATCGGCTTGCAACAATCCGGCCAAGCTTACGCCCATCAGGGCCGATCCGCCGATCCGCAACAGCTCCCGACGATCAATCCCGTCGCACAAATCCTTGCCAGGTTGCCCTGGAATGACCAGCATGGCAGCCCTCCTGTTTCTACCAAGTGGGGGGATGCTCCCTAAAGTGGGTGTGCACTCCAAGCGCACTTTTCCCCTGGCAGCTCCAATATACCGCTTCGTCCCATCCAAGGTCAATTATTTATTGTTGTTTCTTCGGGATCCCGATTCCCTGCTTGGTCAGGCTGCCAAGCCCGCTCCCAAGGGGTTCTGGGTTCGCAGTTAGTCCCCTGGTGCAGCAAGGGGGGGCTGAAGGGTGAATAGGAACCCCTGGTCCGAAGAAGGGTTAGCCATCGGGGCGCTGTCGCACCAAGCGTTGGAACCTGTGCTGAAGCTCTTGGGTAATAGGTCCTGGGGAACCGGAGCCGATGGTACGGCCATCCACCTCCACCACCGGCACCACTTCAGCAGCCGTGCCTGTGAGAAAACACTCGTCGGCCACATAGACATCGTGTCGGGTCAAGGGGACTTCGTGCACTGTCAGGTTCATTTCCTGGGCAAGCTCAATCACTGCCGCCCGCGTCACTCCTTCCAGAATCCCGGCGTCATTGGGCGGTGTGTAAAGCTCCCCCCGACGCACCAGAAAAATGTTGTCCCCGGTGCATTCGGCCACCTCGCCTTTGTGGTTCAGCATCAGCGCTTCCACACACCCGGCTTGGAGCCCTTCGATTTTGGCCAGGATGTTGTTCAGGTAGTTGAGCGATTTGATGCGTGGATTCAAGGCGGCTGGATGGTTGCGAATGGTGGAAGCCGTGACGATGCGCAGCCCTTTTTCGTAAAACTCCCGAGGGTAAAGCTCAATGTGGTCGGCGATGATGATCACCTGGGGATTGGAGCACTTGTTGGGGTCCAAGCCCAGGGTACCCGCTCCTCGGGTGACCACCAGCCGAATATAGCCGTCGGAGATGTTGTTCACTTGGAGGGTTTGATAGACGGCTTGGGCCATTTCCTGCTGGGTCATGGGAATGGTGAGCCAGATGGCCCGAGCCGATTCCCACGGCCGGTCCAGATGGGCTTGGAGTCGGAACACACGTCCGGAGTAGCTGCGCATGCCTTCAAACACCCCGTCCCCATAGAGCAAACCGTGGTCAAACACGCTCACCACCGCTTGCTCTTTAGGGACCAGACGCCCGTTGATGAACACCTGAAGCGACATACAGCTACCCGGTTTTTTCGCAATGGTTGGGCGGAACTCATCCGGCTGCGCGCCACAGGACCTTTTGGTCCAAGGGGTTCAGCACGCCCTGGGCCAACTGGAGCACCCGATCGGCCACGGCGGCCACTTGGGGGTCATGGGTCACCATGACTATAGTGAGCCCCTGCTGGCGGTGCAAGCAACTCAAAAGTCGCAAGATTTCCTGGCCGGTTTGGGCGTCTAGGTTTCCGGTAGGCTCGTCGGCCAACAGCAGTTGCGGCTCGGTGACCAAAGCCCGAGCAATTGCCCCCCGCTGAAGCTCCCCACCGGAAAGCTCCTGCGGACGATGGTGGAGGCGGTGGTCCAGACCTAGTTGGGCCAACAGCTCTCGGGCACGCTGTTCCAACTGCCGACGACGCCAGCGGTAAGCCCAGTATCCATAACGGATCATCAAAGGACACAAGACATTTTCCAGCAGGGTCAGCTCAGGCAGCAGATGATAGAACTGAAACACCAGCCCGATGGACTGATTGCGCAACCGGTCCCTAGCCCGGCTGTTGAGCCCATCTACCCGATGGCCCTGAAAGTAAATCTCCCCCTTGTCCGGCACATCCAGGGTGCCCAACAGATGCAACAGGGTGCTTTTTCCCGATCCGCTTTGGCCCATCACGGCCACGAACTCACCCGGATGCACGCACAAGCTGGCACCTTGGAGCACTTCCACGCGGTGGGCTCCGCGGCGGTAGGCTTTGTGCAGGTTTTGGGCTTTCAGCAGGGGTTGTTTTTCGGGATGTTTCACGGTCCGATCTTGGTGTGTGCTGGGGGAGGATTTTCGGGGCGGTGGCTATTCGTAGCGGAGGGTTTCCACCACGCGGAGCCTTGCGGCCCGACACGCCGGCCACACGCTGGCCAGCACCGCGATGGCCAAAGCCCCCAGGACGATCCAGGCCACGGTGGCAGGTTCCACTCGGGTGGGGATTTCGTAGAAGTAATAAATGGCCGGATCAAACACGCGGTGTCCGGTCAATTGGCCCAAGGCGTCAGCCACCTGGTTGAGCTTCCAGACCAAGAGCAGTCCCAGGGCCAGACCCACCCCCGCTCCCACGGCTCCCAAAGCCATCCCATAGCCCAAAAACGCCCCCAAAATCCCGGTGCTATGGGCACCCAAGGCTTTGAGAATCCCAATGTCGCGCGTTTTTTCCACCACGATCATAAAGAAGATGGCCAAGATGCCGAATCCGGCCACGGCGATGATCAAAAACAGCAACACATTCAAAATAGCCGTTTCCATCTGCACGGCAGCCAGCAAGGGGCCTTGGCGATCCCGCCAGGTCTGCACCACATAAAACCGCGCCGGGAATACCTGGCGCAGCCGGTCCCGAACCCACTGGGCCCGAGCAGGATCCTTCAGCTTAAGCTGGATGGAACTGACAAACCGCACGCCTGATTGGGGATCAATCATCCCTCGCAGTTGTTGCAACTTGTCAATCGGAACAAAAACGAAGTTGGAATCATATTCGCTCATCTTGCTGAAGTAGAAGTCCACCACGGTGAAGGTTTCGGTGACGGCTTTGGGGGGTGTGCCTGCGGTGGGCAAGGTCAGTTTCACATCATCTCCGGGCAGCAGCAGAAAATCCTCCGAACCATCACTTCGGCGAATAGAAGCAATGGCCATACCCAAGATGCAACCGGTGTGTTGCTCTCGGGCCGGATCAAAATCACTCTGCTGAGGAGCTGCCGCTGCGAAGGGATCTTCTGGAGAGGCTGCCGCAGCTTCCTGACGAGGGCCCACCAAAAGCTCCAACCCACCTTCCTCTGTGATGCGGCTCTCTACCACTTCGTAGCTCAACTGCTCTAGCAGCGTTTCGTAAACCTGGAGGGCCACTTGGGCCGAGGTTCCCCAGGTGGCCAACTGCATGGCGGAGATCTCCACTGGCTTCAGATCACGACCATCCTGGAGTTGCTTTTGGGGCTGGGAGCTTTGGTCCCCAGGCTCCGGCTCGGGAGTGGGAGCCAACAGTTGTTGTCTTGCCCGATAGCGTCGCCACGGCCATCCGGCTAGTTCCATTCCGCGTCGCAGGCCAGCTTTTGGCCCTCCTTCCGGATCGCGGACAAAGTAGCCCCCCTCATGCAGCCGAAAGCTCACCCGACGCCGATTGGCCGGGTGTTGCAAGTATTCGGCAAACCGGCAAGTTTGGGCACAAGTGGCCGGGTCAATGCCGATGAGCGTCACAGGCCGCGTGATCCAGCGCCCTGCCACCTGAAAAGACAACATCGCCGGCACATGGACCGACACCGTGGCACTGGCCAACTCCTGGCCCACTTGACGACGGATTTGTTCCAGATGGGCATCCGGATCAGGCAGGCCATCAAAGCTTCGGGCTTCGATGATCACATCGCCCAGGATGCCCTTGAGCCGCATGTGCATCTCGTGCTGAAAGCCACTCATGACCGCATTGACCACGATCATGGTGGCCACCCCCAAGGTCACACTCACCACCGAAGCCAGCGCGATCCATCGGGCCCGCAAATAACGCCAACACAGCAGGTACTTGTACATGACGCGCCTTCCGTGGCTTGTTGGGGAATCAGGCTTCGGGGGGATTTGCCGCGGAGGTTGCTTGGCCGGGCTTTTCTGGTCGCAGCAGGGGAAACAGGATCACCTCCCGGATGCTTTCAGCTCCGGTCAGGAGCATCGTCAGCCGGTCAACGCCAATGCCCAACCCTCCGGCCGGAGGCATCCCGTAACGCAGGGCCCGAATGAAGTCGTGGTCCATTCGGGCCATGGACTCCTCCGGAGGCAACCCGGCCAGTTGGGTGCGAAACAGTTGTTCTTGCAAGTCCGGGTCGTTCAGTTCCGTGTAGGCGTTGGCCACTTCCATTCCCTGGATGAACAGCTCAAACCGTTCGGCCACTTGGGGATTGTCGCGTTTGCGTTTGGTCAGGGGACAAATGCTGGCCGGATAATCCAAAACGAACACGGGTCCTGTCAACTTCGGTTCCACCAGTTCTTCAAACACTTCGTTTTTGATCACATCCGGATGGCGATCTTGGGTGGGGATGCCGAGCCGTTGGGCCACTTGGGCCACAGCCGCCTCGTCTCCAGGGTCCACTCCTGCATGCTGGGCAAAAAGCTCATCATAGGTGGCTCTTTGAAACGGCGGCGTGAAGTCAATGACAGCATCCCCCCATTGGACCTTCGGCCCTTGGCCCGTGGCCTCTAACGCTGCCAGCACCAACTGCTCGGTCAGGTCCATCATCGTGTGGTAGTCCCCGTAGGCTTCGTAGGCTTCCAGCATGGTGAACTCGGGGTTGTGTCGGGGACTGATCCCTTCGTTGCGATAGACCCGGCCCAACTCGTACACCCGCTCCATTCCGCCTACCAAAAGCCGCTTCAAGTGCAGCTCCAGAGCGATTCTCAGGTAAAGCGGAATGCCCAAGGCGTTGTGGAAAGTTTCAAACGGTCGCGCGGCGGCTCCTCCGGCGATGGTTTGCAAAGTGGGACCTTCCACCTCCACATAGCCACGCTGGTCCAGCGTGCGACGAATGGCCTTCACAATGGCCGTGCGACGCTGGAATCGCTCCATCACCCCGGGAGTGTAAATCAAGTCCAAATAGCGCAACCGCTGGCGTAGCTCCGGATCGGTCAGCCCGTGGTGCTTCTCCGGCGGCGGCTCCAGAGCTTTGCTCATGATCCAAAGGTTTTTGACAAAGATGGACAGCTCACCGGTTCGGGTGTGTTTCAGTTCCCCTTGAGCAGCGATCAAATCGCCCAGGTCCAAGCACTGGGCCAAGGCCCAATGCTTCTCTCCCACTTGGCGTTTGCCCACCAGGAGCTGAATCTTTCCGGTCCAATCGCGGATGTCTATGAAGATGAGTTTTCCGGCTTTTCGCTGGAGCATGATGCGTCCGGCGGCCAGCACCTTGGGACCTTGTTCTTCCTCGCCCTCGGGGGTGGAGACTTTCTGGATCTGAGACTCCATGGCCCGAATCTCCCCGATGGGCAGCCGCCCTTGGAGTCGGTGCCCCCAGGGATCATGGCCCAACTCCACAATCCGCTGCAACTTTTCCCGCCGCGAGCGACGCAACGCTTCGGCCGGTGAACTGGACGAAGGGGTGTTCATCGCTGGTTGTTCTCCCAAACCATTGGAACCCTAGAGCCTTATCATCCAACCACAAGCACCCCCTGGGGCCAAGGGCAGCCGGGAGATTATCTCCATGGTGCTCTCCCGAAAAGCCCAACCCTCCTGAGCTTGGCTTTGCTCCCGGTGGCCAAGGCCCTTGAAAAACCGAGCCCCGGCCAGGTAAAACTTTTCCTCAGAGGGTGTCTTTTTCACGGTTGCCCTTGGGGACTCCAACACGGAGGAGCAAGCCGTGACCGTCACCCACACCGGTAGCACCCGAAAGTATTCCGAAAACTGGGAACGCATTTTCGGCAAACCTGCAACCAAGAAAAAGACTTCCAGCAAAACCACAACCAAGACCGCCAAAGCCAAGACCACCAAAACCACCAAAAGCGCCAAGAAAAAAGCTACCAAGCGAGCTAAACGCAAAAAGTAACCCCCTCTTGCTTAAGGAAGCCCACCATGAAACTGCGGCTGGAATACTGCTCCCAGTGAAACTACGAAGATCGGGCTGTCAGTTTGACGGCCAAGCTGCTGAAAACCTACAAGCAGAAAATCCAGGCTCTGGAACTGGTGCCCTCGGGCGGCGGGTGCTTTGAGTTGAGCGTGGGCGAAAAAAAGGTTTACTCCAAGCTGGAAACCGGCCAGTTCCCCGAAGAAGACAAACTGGTGGCCGAAGTAGGCGGCTTGCTGGGATAAACTGGCAAGCAAGTCCTTCCTCCCGGGAGAGCGTTGCGCTCCTGGAGCAGGGGTGGAGTTTGCGCTTCAGGAAAAGCCGTAGTTCCTTGGGGTTTGAGTCCCCAAGCTAACTCAAACTCCCCCCAGGGCTTCTGCCAATCCGAGCATCCTCTCCAGTCGTAAAAGTCTCACAATCCCTACTACCCTCATGCTCGCGGCCCCAATGTGACTCTTGGGCCAAGCAGCCAGCTTTCCCCGAAGCGGGCATGAGCTAGGAGTTGAAAGGGGCAAAGTGAACCAATCTGGGCAGGAACACCCGGGATTTTGTGCCCATGATTTTTGAGCGTCGCAAAGCCTATCGTTGTCCCGTGCCGCCTGGTCAGGACCAAGTGCAACTGGTGCTGCCAGGCCCACTGAAACGCAGAGTCCCTGGAAAGCTGGTGGACGAGTCGGCCGGGGGATTCGGCGTGTTGGTGGATCCTGTGCCCATCAAACCCGAAGAGCGGCTCCTGCTCCGTATTCCGGCCGGTTGGGTGCAAGTGCGTGTGGCACATGTGTGTCCTCAAGGAAACAAACTCCGCCTGGGCTTGCAACTGCTGGAAGAACTTTTCTCGCCTGAGGAAGAACAATCCACCCAGGAAGAATCCCTGCCGCTTTATCGGGCCCGATGGACCAGCAGCCTGTGGAAGCTAGGACTGCTGGGAGCGGTGTTCATGGGAGCGTTTGGGTTGGGTTTGATCTGGTTCCACCATTTTCACTCAGAGCATCATTGGGGTTTTCGCATCTTTGCCCAGCCTGAAGTAAGCCACTCCATCACCAACCCCACCAGTTCCCAGCCGAATTCGCCCGACACCCCGGCTTCGGAAGTCCTGAGCCTTCTGGAACAACATGTGGCCGAGGAGCTAGGACCTGAGGTGTTTTTACAGCCCCAGGCAGTAGAACTTTTACAGCTCTCCCCGCGCCAGCAGGAAGGAATCCGCCTGATCGCCCAGTCGCCGGAGCTGAAGCTGGGTCCTCATCGCCGTCGGGCGGCTTATTTCCAAGCTCGGGCTCTTCTCAGTGCAGAGCAACTGCGTCGGTGGCAGCAGTTTTTGGCCAAGATGAGTTCTAAGGAGCGGTAAGTTCACAGGGCCGGGAGGGGCCAACCGCAATCACGAAGATGTTTCAACCCCTGCTCCACTTCTTCGGCCCATTGTTGCAGGGCGAGCACCTTGCGTCTCCCGCGACGGCGTCCAGCCCCAATGGTCACCAGTCCCGAAAAACCACCGCAGGACAAAATCTGCCACACACGGGCAAAATCAACTTCGCTACCCCAACCCGGCGGAACAGTCCACGGCAAAGCAGCTTCGTTCCCCAGGTCGCGCAGCCCCAACCCGCCCAAGAACCCAAACCACCGTTGCAAGGCCACTTCCACCTGAGCTCCCGGAAAACGGACCACATAGGCTCCCAAGTCCAACCACGCGCGCACCGGACCTTCTTGCCAGGCAGCAAGCGTCTGCACCACCGCGCGAGGATCTTCCGTATCCTCGTCGGCAACATCCACAAGCACCGAAACAGCCTGGTCTTCCAGAAGCTTTCGCCACTGCTGAAGAACCTCGGCGACGGTCTCCAAATTGGCGGCCCATGCTGCCTGCTGGACTTTTTTCCAATGAGGAAATGCAGTCCACGGAACCACCAGCCACGAGACACCCAAACTTTGCACAGCCTCCACCACCAGGGCCAGTTGGGCCTGAACCCCCTGGCCGCGAACAGTCAAAGCCACCCGATTCTCACACTCCCAGGTCGACTCCAGCCGGGCTATCCGTTCCGGCAACTGGGGCGCCGTGGGCACCTCCAGCTCCAAATGAACCGCTAGGCCCCACTTTGAAGCCAACTCCAACCACTCCGGTTCCTCCTCCACCCAGGCCCAAGGCACGCTCAAAGCCAGTTGGATTGAGTTTTCCATCGTTTCCCACCGTTTTGAAACCTGGTGCTAGCATTTCATCATGGGGTTTTACATACTGGAGGTGTACCCCCCAACACTCTTGCCCGGGAAAACTTACCCAAGAGGGAACGAACTTGACACCACGGTTGGGAGATGCAGCGATGGCCAAACGAACCAGCGCTCGTTCTGCTTCTGCATCTAAAGGCCAAGAAGAACAACAAAAGACAGACTCGGGGACCAAGCGCATTTTGGTGGTGGACGACGACCCGGAGATTGTGGAATCCATCCGCATGGCACTTCAAGCCCGAGGCTACGAAGTGCTTATTGCCCGCGACGGCAACCAAGGATTGGCAATGGCCGAACGGGAAAATCCTGATCTGGTGATCCTGGACATGATGATGCCCAAACGAAGCGGCTTCCTGGTCCTGGAACGCCTGCGACGCGATCAACAAGGCGACAAACTCTTGCCGGTAATCATGATCACGGCTAACGAAGGCAGCCGCCACAAAGCTTACGCCGAAATGCTGAGCGTGTCCGACTACATCCGCAAACCCTTCGCCATGGACCGGCTGCTGGAGAGCGTGCAACGAGCACTGAATGAGGGAGAAAACCAATGACCCCCCCATTTAGGGGAAAATGCTACCAAGGGCAATTCCCAGAAGTGTACAGAGTGGATCTTTGTAAGTTATTATTTTTCAGTTAGTTGCGTTCAAGATTTCGTTTTGCCGCTTGGTCCAGGCAAAGTTGGTATTGCCCTGGAAGCTGGTGCAAGAAATACTGGAGTAGTGGGACAAGGGGAGAGGCCCTCTGGGGCGTCGGCCTTCCCACTCCCCACCCTGCTCTTTGGCAACAGACTGCTGGCGGAAAGTCAGTATCGGCCCTTATCCCTTCCTATCCTCGGTTCTGGTGGTTGAGTTTCCCTCCAGGGGTTGATGCTGCGCGCTTGCGGCGCACTTTTCCGCCACAGGGAACTGGTTCTCGTGCTTGATCCGTGGGACGCTGAGGGCTAGGGCTGCGCGCCAAGCCGGACCCGCAAACTTTCCTCAAGCGACCCACTTCCCCCGTTTTGTGAGGTTTGCCATGCGCGGAGCTGACATCATTGCCCTGATCGCCAAAGAACAAGACCTGGAGCAATACCGACGAAAAAACTGGCAGGGCTCCTTTCAGGAGTACCTGGACATCGTTGCTGCGCGCCCTGAGGTGACGCGCAACGCCTTCCAACGCGTCTATGACATGATCCTCTCCTACGGAGTGGAAGAATACAAACAAGGGCGTGAGAAAAAATATCACTACCGATTCTTCGACGACCCGGACAACGACGGCCAAGACGCCGTCTATGGCCTGGATGAACCTCTGAGCCACCTGGTCAATGTGTTCAAAAGTGCTGCCCAAGGCTACGGTGTGGAACGCCGGGTGCTGCTGCTCCATGGACCCGTGGGAAGCAGCAAAAGCACCATCGTGCGACTGCTCAAAAAGGGCTTGGAACGCTATTCCCAAACTGACGAAGGAGCCCTGTACACCCTGGGTTGGGTGGACCTGGATGACCCGAGCCAAATCCACTGGTGCCCCATGCACGAAGAACCCCTCAATCTGGTCCCCCAACGCTTCCGACGAAAAGTGGAACAACAACTCAACGCCGGACGCAACGGCGACCAGTTCCAAGTGAAAATCCAACGGGAACTGTGCCCGTTTTGCCGCTTCATGTACAGCCAACGCCTCCAACTCTACGGCGGCGACTGGTCTCGGGTGGTCCAGGATGTTCGGGTCAAACGCCTGATCCTTTCAGAAAAAGACCGCATCGGAATCGGCACCTTCCAGCCCAAGGACGAAAAAAACCAAGACTCCACCGAACTGACCGGGGACCTCAACTACCGAAAAATCGCCGAGTATGGACGCGACAGCGACCCCCGGGCTTTCAACTTCGATGGGGAGTTCAACATCGCCAACCGGGGCATCATTGAGTTCGTGGAAGTGCTCAAACTGGATGTCGCCTTCCTCTATGATCTGCTGGGAGCCAGCCAGGAGCACAAAATCAAGCCCAAAAAGTTCCCTCAAACCGATATTGACGAAGTCATCATCGGTCACACCAACGAGCCTGAATACCGACGACTGCAAAACAACGAATTCATGGAAGCCCTACGCGATCGCACAATCAAAATTGATATTCCCTATGTGACTCGTCTGTCCGATGAAATCAAAATCTATCAAAAAGATTTCAACAAAGAGAAAGTCAAAGGCAAGCACATCGCTCCACACACTATTGAAATGGCGGCCATGTGGGCGGTGCTCACCCGGCTGGAAGAACCCAAGAACGCCAATTTAACCCTGCTCCAGAAACTCAAACTATACAACGGAAAAACCCTTCCCGGTTTTACCGAAGACAACATCAAGGAGTTAAAAGAAGAAGCCGCCAACGAAGGAATGCACGGCATCTCCCCACGCTATGTTCAGGACAAAATCTCCAATGCCCTGGTGGCTCATCCAGAAGCCAAATCGGTCAATCCATTTATGGTCCTCAATGAACTGGAGGCTGGGCTGAAACACCACAGCCTGATCAATGACGAAGAAACTCGCAATCATTACAAGGAGCTTATCAACGTGGTGCGCGAAGAATACGAAAACATCGTCAAGAACGAAGTGCAGCGTGCCATCGCCGCCGATGAGGAAGCTTTGGCCCGACTGTGCGCCAACTATATTGACAATGTGAAAGCCTACACGCAACACGAGAAGGTAAAGAACCCCTTCACCGGTCAGTACGAAGAGCCCGACGAGCGGCTTATGCGGTCTATTGAAGAAAAAATTGATATTCCCGAAAGCCGCAAAGACGATTTCCGTCGGGAGATCATGAATTACATTGGTGCCCTGGCCTTGGAAGGCAAGAAGTTTGACTACAAGACTAACGAACGGCTCCACAAAGCTCTGGAGCTGAAGCTCTTTGAGGATCAAAAGGACACAATCAAGCTCACCTCGCTGGTGTCCAATGTGGTGGATGCTGAAACCCAGGCAAAGATTGATGTGGTCAAGGCACGGCTGATCCGCGACTACGGCTATGATGAAGAAAGCGCCACGGATGTGCTGCACTATGTGGCCAGCATCTTTGCCCGAGGCGACAGCAAGTCCACCTCTTAGCATCCCTGGACGCCCACCTGCCTGACGGCTCCTTGGCCCTTTTGCGCAGGAGACGGCACCTTGTTGCAGATTGAACAAGACCATCATCGGTTTCGTCAGATTGTGCGGGGCAAGATCCGCCAGAATCTGCGCAAATATATTTCCCATGCGGAGCTGATCGGTCGCAAGGGAAAACACCTGGTCAGTATCCCGGTGCCCCAACTGGATGTGCCTCATTTCCGTTACGGGGAACAGGGCTCCGGAGGTGTGGGTCAAGGCGATGGGGAAGTGGGCACTCCCCTGGGCCCTGGAGAACAACACCGTGATGGCCCCGGCCAAGCCGGCTCCGAACCCGGAGAACACATCCTGGAAGTGGACATCACTCTGGAAGAACTGGCCCAACTGTTGGGCGAAGAACTGGAACTGCCCCGAATTGAACCCAAAGGCCAAGACCGCATCCGCCAGGAAAAATACCGCTACAGCACCATCCGGTCCACCGGGCCGGAGTCGCTCCGACATTTCAAACGCACATATCTTCAAGCGCTCAAGCGACAACTGGCCTCGGGCACATACGATCCGGCGCGACCACGGGTCATCCCCTATCGGGAAGATCGTCGCTACCGAAGCTGGACCACCATTGAACAACCGGTGGCCAACGCCGTGATCATCTATATGATGGATGTTTCCGGCTCCATGACCGATGAACAAAAGCACATCGTCCGCACGGAAGCCTTCTGGATTGATACTTGGCTAAAATCTCAATACGACGGAGTGGAACGGCGCTACATTATTCATGATGCTGTGGCCCGGGAAGTGGATGAGCACACATTCTATCGCACCCGAGAAAGCGGTGGAACCCGAATCAGTTCGGCCTATGATGTGTGTCTACAAATCATAGAACAACACTATTCTCCCGAGGAGTGGAACATCTATTGTTTTCAGTTTTCCGATGGGGACAACTGGGGAGAAGACAACCGGAGAAGTATCCGCTTGCTTCGGGAAAAAATTGCCCCGCAAGTTAACCTTTTTTGCTACGGCCAGGTGGAAAGCCCTTATGGAAGTGGGGATTACCTGCGCGCGTTGGAATCGGCTGTGGTGCCTTATCACGACAATGTTCTGACATCCCAAATACCAGACGAAAGTGCAATTTATGACTCCATTAAGACATTTTTAGGAAAGGGGAAGTAATCCTCCAGGTCAAAAATAAAACGAGGGTTTAAGCCATGAAACCAGTAAATTGGGAAAGGCTTCCTCCAGTCCGCAAGACCTATCGGGTTCGACTGGGATTTATGCAAACCGTGGTGGAAGCTGACAACGAGGCCGAAGCCATCCGCCTGGCCCGAAAAGCCCTGGCCACCGAGCTTCCGCGCCATTGGGACATGATTTACCAAGCCTTGCCGGAACGGTTTGAAGTGGTCGTTTTGGAATCCACCTCACGCGCCGGGTAGGAATCATGGCAACCACCACTTTTGGCAAGCCTTTGCCCGCAGAGCTCCGCCAAGCCCAGGAGCAACTGGAACACTATGCCCGACAGTACGGCTTAGACTTCTTCCCTACAATTTTTGAACTAGTGGACTACGACCAGATGAACGCCATTGCCGCCTATGGGGGGTTTCCCAAACGCTATCCTCATTGGCGGTTCGGCATGGAATATGAACGATTGTCTAAAAGCTATCGCTATGGACTGCACAAAATCTATGAAATGGTCATTAACAACGACCCTTGCTATGCCTACCTGCTTCAGTCCAACACTTTTACGGACCACAAGATGGTCATGGCCCATGTGTTCGGCCACTGTGATTTTTTCAAAAACAATGAATGGTTTCGGCATACCAACCGCAAGATGATGGACGAAATGGCCAATCACGGCAATCGGATCCGGCGTTATATGGACCGCTTTGGTGTGGAGGAGGTGGAGACTTTTATAGATGCATGTTTGAGTATTGAGAATCTGATTGACATTCACTCCCCGTTTATCAAGCGTCGTTCCGATCCTGCGCCTCGCCCTCAATCAGCCACCGAGGAAGAAGAACCCCCACCGCAGCCGGGTCGCTTTCAGGCCAAAAGCTACATGGAACCTTATATCAATCCTCCCGAGGTGCTTCGGGCCGAACAGGAACGATTGCGCCAAAAACACACCGAGGAGCGGTTTCCCGAAAAACCCCAACGCGATGTCATGCTTTTTCTTCTGGAACACGCACCGCTTAAAGCCTGGCAACTGGATGTTTTGGCCATCATCCGTGAGGAAGCTTACTACTTCGCCCCTCAGGCCCAAACCAAGATCATGAACGAAGGCTGGGCCACTTATTGGCACACCACGATCATGACCCGACATGGCCTTACTCCCGAGGAGGTGATCAGCTACGCCGATCACACGGCCGGCACTTTGGCCAGCAGCCCGGGCAGATTGAATCCCTACAAGTTGGGATTGGAGTTGTTTCGGGACATTGAGGATCGCTGGAACCGGGGACGGTTCGGACCGGAGTATGAAGCCTGCGATGACTGGGAAGCCCGACGCAACTGGAACACCGAAGCCGGACTGGGAAGACAAAAAATCTTTGAAGTCCGACGCATCCACAACGACATCACTTTCATTGACGAATTCCTCACACCGGAATTTGTTCACGAACACAAGCTATTTGCTTTCCGGTATAACGAAGACACCCACTTTTATGAAATTGAAAGTCGAGAATTCAAAAAGGTGAAAAAACGATTGCTATTCCAATTGACTAATCTTGGGCGCCCTGTGATTGAGGTTGTGGATGGGAACTTCAAAAACCGCGGAGAGTTGTTTTTAGAACACCAGTACAATGGAGTTCCTTTGGATTTGAAAGGAGCCCAGGACACCCTGGTCAATCTCCACAAGCTGTGGAAGCGGCCTGTGCACATTCAGACTGTGGTTGATGACCGTTTGTGCGTGTTGTCTTACGACGGATCCGAGCATCGCATGAACAAGGGAAAACAGAAAATTCCTAAGGAATCTGACGAATGGGAATAAAGGGGGAAAGAGGGTCAACCTGAAGGAGGTATGATCATGAGTCTTGCCGAACAACTGGCCCAGCAGTTGGACCAACTCCCCTGCCCCAGCTCGGGAGAGCTTACAGCTCGGGCGGCTCAGGGGCGCGAGGTGGCCCTGGTGGAGTTGCAAGCTCTGGACCGTTTGGGGGTGCTGGCTCGTCGGGTTCGGGTGCGGTCGCTTCGGCTGGCCGGAGCCCCGTCGCAAGTCATTGCCCAATTGGCCCAAATGCTGGCTCAACGCATCTGTTATCTGCTGGAACCGCTTCGGGTGCTGGAGTGCGACCAGCAGCAAGGGGCCGCCCAGGTCCGCTCCTGGCCCCCTTATCAGCAGCAGCGGTCCCGATTCTACTATGAGCTTTGGGTCCGTCGCGGAGGGGAGTTGGAGCTAGTGCGTTGGGAAGCCCCCCAGGGACAACCCCGACGGCAAGTCCCCTTCCAGCTTACGCGGGAAGTGCTGTTGAGAGTGGTAGGGGATTTTCAACAAGCTCTGGCGGAAATTGCCAGCGAAGCAGTTTCTTGAGCTGCTGGTCTGCTGGCGGAGGCGGTGGGAGGGGGCAACTCGGGACGGTAGAATCGCTCTTGTGAATCGGCCGTTTTGCCAAGTTCTCTCCAGGACAAAGGGCACCGTGTCATCGTGGGCAAGTTGGCCCCTTTGGAGCTTGACCGTGCACACCGGGACCCTTGCGGAGCTTTGGCGTGGCAAGGTCCGGTGGTCTGCTCTGTGCCCGAGGCCCTGAAGCGCCTAGCCACACGGAGGCACTGTTTGCTGCTGGACAGTGCAGTGTGGCATGAGCACTTGGGCCGGTGGTCGTTTCTGGCCGTGGAGCCTTTGCAGTGGCACGCTTGGAGGCTGGAGCAAGG
>JAJRRR010000313.1 GCA_024279285.1 Planctomycetota bacterium | reverse complement strand
GTGTTGGCGGTGGCGGTTCACGCCGCCAGCGTGCAGGATCACCAGGGTGCCCGGCGGGTGGTGGCCAAGCTGAAAGAGAAGTCCAAGCGTTTGAAGGTGATCTTTGCCGACTCAGCGTATGGGCGCAACAAGCTGTCGGAGTGGATACGCACGATGTGTGGCTGGATGTTGCAAACGGTGCTTCGGCCGGTGGGAGTGAAAGGGTTTGTGGTTATGCCGAAACGCTGGATCGTGGAGAGGACCTTTGGGTGGCTGGGGCGTTATCGTTGCCACAGCAAGGACTACCAGCGGGACCCTGCCACCGGCGAAGCCCTGATCCAGATCAGCATGATTCATCTCATGCTCCGGCGGCTCACCCCAGGCCACACCTAATTTCGGGACAGGTTCTAAGGAAGTGGCAGCGGACCGGGGCTATCATGGGAACGAGTCTCTGGCGTTGGCCGAGTCGTTGGGGCTGCGGATGTATGTCTCGGAGCGGGAGTGTCGCGGGAGGGATAAGCCCCGGGAGCAGCAACGGGCGTTTTATAATAATCCTCGCCAGGTGCGAAGCGGAAGGGTCGGCGTCTGAATCGTCTGCGGAGAGGGCAGGTAGAGCGGACATTTGCCCATGTGTGCGACACCGGTGGGCAGCGTCGCCAGTGGAGCCGCAGTTTGGAGAAGGTTCGCAAGGGCTATCTGCTGGCGGCAGCCGGTTACAACTTGGGGCTGATTTTGCGGAAGGTGTTTGGATTGGTCAAACCGCGGGGGTTGGCGAGGGTCTGGCGTGCGCTTTTGGGGCGTTTAGAGCCTCTCCGAAAAAATCGGAAAACATTCGGCAATCGTAAGCGCCTGCATGATTTTTTGGATAGGCTCTTAGATGAGCTCCGTTGCCATGTGAAGTCCGTTTTTTCTTGGAAACGGCTTTTCCCTTGTCGAGTCGTTTTTGTCCTTTGCGTTTGACTGCTTTCTGACTCCGACAAGGACTTGCAGCGCGAGAGAGTATTGTTCAACGGGCTGCTAAGTGCCGGAGGTGGGAGTCGAACCCACACGGGGGGTGAGCCCCACCGGATTTTGAGTCCGGCGCGTCTGCCAATTCCGCCACTCCGGCTTCGCTCCTTCATTGTTTCTCTTGCCGTTTCGATGTCAATCCCTAGCCGGTGATAGCAGCTTCCTAGACGCTACGACAGGCAGCAGGGCAGGAGGCTTGACTGCCCGAAAGGACAGGCCACCCTTGACATGAGGAGCCATTGCAATTAGGGAAGAAGCATGCACACTTTTTGGCAACGCTGGATTGTAGGACTGGCCCTGGCACTGGTAGGGCTAGCGTGGCTGGGGGCGATCCACGCCCCGGGGGCAGGTTGTGCCTGGACTCTCTGGCACGATACTGGTCTTGAACAAGAACTCCCTGAGTGCGAGGAGCACGAGATTCTCCAGGGAGCACCTATTGTAGCATGTCCGGCTGGACTTCGCTGGCTCAATTGGGGTCCAGAGTTTGCTGGCGAGCAGTGGGCCCGAGTGTGTTGGGTGGAGTCGTGGCGACCTGCGCCACTTTATCTGGCTACGGTTCTTCTCCAACGCGCACCACCTCAGAGGTTCTAATCTGGCTTTTCTGACGCTCTACGCCACGATCTATGGCCCAGGGCTGTTGCCACAGGTGGCAGTCGGAGTCGCTTGGAGTTCTGGGCCGAAAAGCCGGATGAGTTGCCTGCACAGATGAGGTGTTTCGGACGGTTGCGTTGGTCCTGAAGTGGGTGCGCCCAGGATGGCGTACCGGTTTGTTTCCTCTGGAGGAAGGTGGTGCGCGATGAACCGCAGGCTGGATTTGTCTTCGTCGCAAGACGGAAGCTCTTACGGTCTAAAAGGTTTTGTCAGATGGTTTTTGCGATCCTTGGGAGACCTCAATCCCTGGCACAACATCAAGCTCTGGGGTCGTAATCCCAAGCAAGACATCCTGGCCGGGGCCACCGTGGCCGTGATCTCGGTGCCGATGGCCATGGCTTTTGGGGTGGCTTCAGGGCTGGGAGCAGCCACGGGGGTGTGGGGGACGATTTGTGGGGGGATATTCGTCGGGCTGTTTGGCGGGAGCACGGTAGGGATCAGTGGGCCCACCTCCCCCAAGGTGGTCCAGTTGGCCATGGTCATGAAAGACCACATGTTGCCCGATGGCTCCCCGGATCTCACCTATGCGTTCACCCTGGTGTTTCTCAGCGGGATCATCGTGCTTTTGATGGGCGTGTTGCGAGTGGGCCGGTTGGTCTATTACACGCCCTATTCGGTGGTGTCGGGATTTATGTGCGGGATCGGGGTGATTTTGATCGTGCTGGAGATCAACCCCATGTTGGGTGTTCCCTCGGCTCCCTCGCTTCGGGAAGCCATCCTGGGAATCCCTCACGCCTTGGCCAACTTGCACTGGCCAGCAGCCCTGATCTCCGGAACTACTTTCTTGAGCATTCTGGCCTGGGAGCGATTTCGGCCCAAGCGGCTTCAGTGGTTGCCTGCGCCGTTGGTGGGCTTGGCTGTGTCCATTGCCATGGCCGCTGGGCTGCCTCTGGAGGTGGAAATGGTCCACATGACCAGCGGCTTGCCTAAGCTCTATTTGCCCGATGTTTCCCAGTTCAGCCAGATGATCGGACCGGCTTTCGCTTTGGCCGGACTGTGTGCGTTTGATTCTCTGCTGACCTGTTTGATCTGCGACACCATGACCGAAGACCGCCACGACAGCAACCGCGAGCTGTTCGGGCAGGGCATTGCCAACATGGCTTGCGGTCTGGTCGGTGGAGTGACCACCGCAACGGCTACCATGCGCTCAGTGGCCAACATCAAGTGCGGAGCCCGAAGCAGCCTGAGCTGCTTGACCATGGGATTGGTGATGTTGGCACTGATGTTGGGCTTGGCCCCCTATGCCAGCTATGTGCCCATGGCTGGTCTGGCTGGTATCTTGCTCAAAGTCGGGATTGACATTCTGGACTACCGCGTGTTGCCCGTGCTGCGGCGGCTGCCGCTGACGGATTTGATTTGCTTCTTTGCCGTGTTGGCGCTGACCCTGTGGACCGACTTGCTGGTGGCCGTAGGCGTGGGATTGGCCATCGCGTTTTTCCGGTTTGTGCAAGAGATGGGCGAGCTGTACGGGCCGGAGGTGGTCTCCTTGGCCGAAGCGCCCTTGCCTTGGCCGGGTGAAAAAGACTTGCCCGAGGAGTTCAAACGCCATGTGCTGATCCTGCACCAAGAGGGACCGATGTTCTTCGGGCTCTCCAACGCCATTTACAACACCATGGAATGCCTGGTCCACTACGATGTTTTGATCGTGCGGATGGGTCGCGTGAAGTACATTGACCTCTCGGGCGCTTATTTGCTGGAAGACCTGGTCTTGCGTGCCCACAGCTTGGGCACCCATGTGATCATCACTGGGTTGAACTTCCCGGTGCGGGATCGGCTGGAGCAGTTGCGCGTGTTGGAGCGCATTGGACAAGAGAATGTATTTGATCGCTTTGAGGACGCCGTGGAGCGGGCCAAGGAGCTTTATCAAAACGGCCAGTTGCGCAGCCAACGCCAAAAGGAGCCTGCTCTGGCGGCTTCTTAAAACACTGCTCCATGCTCCCCCAAAGGCAGAGGCTGGCTCCCCCCGTTGGGAACCAGCCTCTGCTGTTTGTTTCAGGTGGCATGTTTTTGGCAGTGAGGATTAGGCCGAAGCGGAGCTTGGCTGGGTGGGCACTTCCAGTTGGAAGTGGGGGCTTTGGCTGAAAAATCGCATGGGGTTCTCCAGCACCACTTCCTGAATAGCCTCGTAGCTGTGGCCGCGACTGCGCATTTCCATGATGAAATCGGGCACGGCTGTGGGTTTGGAGGGCCCCCAGTCTCCGGCCGAATTGACCAGCAAACGCTCCGTGCCGTACATCTCCAAAATGTCCACCGCCCGTTTGGGCGTGCATTTAGTCACCGGATACAAGGTCATTCCGGCCCAATAGCCTCGATCCAGCACCTCACGCACCGTGTGCTCCTCCACATGGTCCACCAGCACCCGGTTAGGATCAAGCTGGGAAAAATCGGCCAACATGTCCAGAATCATCCGCGTGCCCATGTATTTGTCTTCCAGGTGCGGGGTGTGGATCAGAATGGGCAGGTCGTACTGAAGGGCCAGCTCCACTTGTTCCAGGAACACGGTGCACTCGTTGGGGGTGTTTTTGTTCAGGCCGATTTCCCCAATCCCCAACACATTGGGTTGTTGGAGGAACTCGGGAATCATGGCGATGACTTCCCGGGCCAGGGGGACATTTTCGGCCTCTTTGGCGTTGATACAAAGCCAAGTGAAGTGTTTCACTCCGAATTGGGCGGCCCGACGAGGCTCTACTTGGGTCAAGTGCCGAAAGTAGTCCCTAAAACCCTCCACACTCCCCCGATCAAAACCTGCCCAAAACGCTGGCTCGCTCACCGCCAGGCAGCCCATTCGGGCCAGAGTTTCGTAGTCGTCGGTGATTCGGGAAACCATGTGGATGTGGGGATCGATGTAGAACATGCTTGGAGTCCTTTGCTTCGGGAGGAATTAACGGGGCTTGGGCACGGGACGGAAGTGAGTTTTCCACTGCGGATCATAGGGTCGGGAAAAGATCATCTGCACCGCTTCGGCTCGTCCTGGCTCCTGACGCAGCAGCACTTCTAACGCCTGCCGAATTTGTTCCATCCGCTGATCGCCTTCCAGTGAACCAGCTCCGCGGTCCAGACGATCCAGATCGGCGGCCAGTTCCAGGATTCGGGCTCGGATTTGCAGAAACTCCCGATCCAGGGCTCGGGCCGCTTCCATCGGTGCAAGTTGCATTCCTGGAACCTTTCTTGCTGGAGTGCACGCAGTAGGGGGCTTTTTGTTCAGTTTCGCCGTAAAAACTCCCAAAATCAAGCAGCCGCACTTCCTAACCCATCCTCACTTTCTCCCCAGCCATGCAAAAAACGGCAGTCTCCTCCAACTGGTTTTTTGGTATGCACTTGCAAAAAGTTTTTCCTTCACAAGCTGCATATCCGAGGAAGAGACCGCCATGGCTCGCATGGATGCTTCCCTGGCTGCCGCCCTTGCCAGAGGCTTCCCTGCGAGCAAGCTAAAACTGGGCCTCACTTGGTGGTCCCTGGGAAAACCGAGCTGAAGGGCGTGTTCCCCTGCGAGTAAGCTGGGCTCTCACCCCGTATCGCATCTGCCCCGGTGTGTGGGTCCAGTGCAAGCGCTGCCAGGGCAACTTGCGGGACTACCCGATTGCCCAGGACAAGTGCCATGTGCTGCTCCTGGGGCGTTATCGCAAGAGCCGCTCGGTGCAGCAGCATGTGGTGGCGTGTTGGGAGCGGAAGCTGCCCAAGCATCGGGACGAGCCGTGGTTTTTGATGACCGACCTGTGTTGGAGCAGGCGGAAGCTGGTGGAGCTTT
>JAJRRR010000312.1 GCA_024279285.1 Planctomycetota bacterium | reverse complement strand
GTGCGTGCCCAAGCAACAGCGCCCCGTGCCCTCCGGCGTAGTCCACATACTCGTTGCCGTCCACATCCCACTTGCGGCTTCCCTGGGCACGAACCACATAGATCGGATAGGGGCGCAGGTAGCGGCTGTCGTGGGTCACACCGGAGGGGAAGACCTTTTGGGCTCTTCGGGCCAATTGGGCAGAGCGAGGCGTGCGTTGCAAGTATTTTTCCAAAATCACCGAGCGGTCCATGTTGAGTGACTCCTGGGAACTATTGGCCTTCAGGCTCCAACATACCCAAGCTCCGAGCCGCCGGGTAGTTGGCCCCCCGCAAGGCTACGCTCGGGAAGCTCCTCCCAAGGAGTCAAACAGCGGAGCGGCCGGATAGCTCACCTGTGTGCCTTGTACCCGAGCCCAAGGGGAAAGCGCGTGCTTGCGCACCTGCTGAGGACCCAGAATGTGGAGCACCTCCACCCCTCGGGCCACCAAGGCATCGGACAACAGCCAGCGATGGCACCGCCAGGGCAACGCTTCGGCACAGATCAGCACAGTGCGATGCCGAGCGGCCAAATGTAAAAGCTGCTCCAATCCCTGCTGAAACTCCGCGGTGGCCATGTGGTCGGCGTAGGCGTTGAACCCCTGCACCCTCCAAGCCTGATTGACCGATCGGGCAGCTTGAGCAGCACTGCGGCGGCGACGGCCACCTAAAGAGGGCAAGTGATGGTAGCGAAGGCCCAATCGGGTCAGTTCTCGAAGCATGTTTTGCTTTTCAAACTGGGGATGGCGCCGGGAGGTGGGGAAGCTTCGCACATCGGCCACCTGCTCCAACTCCCACTCCCGGAGCAACACCACAAATTCGGTCCAACTCCGCGTGGAGTGTCCCAGGGTCCACACCACAACCCCCGAACAGTTCATCCTTGGGAAGACTCCGCTTCGGGCAAGAGCTTCTCCAGCACCTGGGCGTAAGTCTGATAGGCTTGCTGGCCAAAGAGCACAAACCGCACTTCTTGGAGCGAGCCGGGCTGCTGGCGCAAGAAGTCTATCACGGTTTGCAAAGCTACCTGGGCGGCCTGATCCATCGGGTAGCGATACGCTCCGGTGGAAAGCGAGGGGAAGGCCACCGAACGGCACTGATGCTCTTGAGCCAGTTCCAGCGAGCGGCGATAGGCGGAGGCCAGCAGTTGGGCTTCCCCGTGAGAGCCGCCACGCCACACCGGGCCTACGGCGTGAATGACCCACCGGGCCGGAAGCTCTCCGGCCGTGGAGATGACGGCCGAACCGGTGGGACAACCCTCGGGGTAGCGGCGTCGGGTCTCCTCCATGATGGCTGGCCCTCCACGACGATGAATCGCCCCGTCCACTCCCCCTCCGCCTGCCAAGCGACTGTTGGCCGCGTTGACGATCGCATCCACTTGCTGTTGGGTGATGTCACCTTCCACCAAGAGGAGCTTGACCGGGCCGATGTGGCGTTGCATGGCAATGTCTCCCTGGGAAGGACCTCTCCTGCCATGTGTTCTGATGGTCTATCCGTGTGCGTTCTACGCTTTCATTGTTTCGGAGCAAGTGGCCGGTGCAACGCCTTTTCGGCGTCGGCCTAGGGACTGCTCAGTTCTCCGAGGCGGCGGATTGGGGGGAAGTGGGCTCCGGTTCCGAAGCGCTTTCCGAGGACGCGGCAGAGGAGGAATGCTGGGTCCGACGCTCTGGATGGTACATCGTCCGGGCATGAGCATAGAGGAGAGAAGTATGATCCGTTGGACGCTGATAGAAGTGCTCCGGCAGTTCCCAAGGCAATCGCACGGTGAAAGTGCTTCCCTGGCCCAACTCGCTCTCCACGCTCACCTCGCCGCCCAAAAGGCGACACAGCTCCTTGACAATCGAAAGCCCCAAGCCGGTGCCGGAGTATTCGCGGGTGATAGCATCTCCCCGGGCCGAGACTGCTGTGCCTTGGCGGAACTTTTCAAAGATTCGGGTTTGATCCTCTTTGGCAATCCCAATGCCGGTGTCGCTGACCACCAGCTCCAGTTGTCCCTCTGGAGTGCGACGAGCCCGTACCTCCACACGGCCCCCTTCCGGGGTGAACTTGATGGCGTTGGAGAGCAAGTTGTTGAGAATCTGCTGGATTTTGCGCGGGTCTTGAAACAACTCGGGCAAGTCTTCCGGGGCATCTACTTCCAGGTCAATGCGTTTTTTTTGGGCCAGGGGTCGGGCCAGATCGCACTGGGTTTGAACCAAATGATGGATGCGAAACTGCTGGGGCCGCACTTCCATCCGGCCCGCCTCGATCTTGGCCAGGTCCAGAATGTCATTGATCATCTCCAACAAAGCTCGGCCCGAGTGCTGGATGTTGTGCACATAACGACGCTGCCGAGCATCCAGATTGGGCATGGAAAGCAACACATCGCTGAAGCCCAAAATGCTGTTCAGCGGGGTACGCAACTCGTGGCTGACCATCGCCAGAAAGTCGCTTTTGAGGCGGTTCATTTCGTAAAGCTGCATGTTTTTTTGGGCCAGCTCGTCCACTTTGGCGTCCAGGTCGGCGTTGACCTGACGCAGTTCTTCCTGCACCGCAACCAGGTGGCGCACCATGCGGTTAAACGCCACACCCAGGGCCTCAAACTCATCCCCGGTGTGGATCTCAGCCCTCTGGTCCAGCTTGCCCCGGCTGATCGCGTCGCTGACTTCCTGAAGGTGCTTCAGCGGCTTGACGATCACATAGCGAATGATCAAGTAAGAAACCAACACCAGACAAAACGCTGTGACAATTGCCGTGGTGAACAACCACACACGGTTCCACAAGATGGCCTTGCGCACTGGGGCATCGGAGATTTTTACCTTGACCACAGCGATCAGATCTCCGGCACTCAAGGGCCGGTTGTCCGGCCCAAAGTGGCAACCGGTACAAATCTGCTTGGCCCGGATCGCTTGGTAATAGTGGTACTCTTGCGTTTGGGGCACGAGTCGCTCGGCAAACTCCACTTCGTGCTCGGCAGGGGGCGGGGCTTGAGCGAACCGCTCCAGCACTTCGTAGTCGTATTCGTCCTGGGGACGACCTTGACCATCGGCCGTGGGCGTGATGGTGTACCACTGGTACTTTTCCGGGTGGTCTTGCAGCTCCTGGCTCAACGCGTTGACCAGAAAGGGGTTCTCCTGCTCAAACTCTCGCCAGTGGATTTCCTTGAGAATCCCGTCCACGAGCAGCCACCCCTTGGTGCGATTCTGTTTGTACACCAGAGCTTCGGTCAGGCTGCCATAGACCCAAAAACTCACCCCGGTGAGCACGAACACACAGACGGCAAACAGCACCAGGAGCTTCAGCTCCAGGTAGGTTTCGCCCAGGACGCGTTTGAACGACCGATAGGACATGCCTTGGCAGCCGAGTTGCGAGGAACCGCTAAGCCCATTGTACGACCCGCAAGGCTGCCGGGCCAAGAGAGAGTCGGGCCAGGGGACAAAGGCCCGAGACGAATGCGGGATCAAGTTGCACGGAAGCGTCCACTGCTTTTTTCCCTTTACCCTCGGAAGCCTGGTGCCGACGGAGTGCCAGCCCTTTGGAGGAGAGTTCCCTCTCTACTTCCCGGCCTGGGGGAGCAAGCGAAGGATTTCCTGGGCGATTTGCTCTGGCTCGGCCATGCGTCCTGGGCCTTGTTGGCGGCAACTGAGCCAACCTTCCTCGGGCCCCAAGAAGTGATAGCCGTCCTGGCGAAGCTGACCGACATTGCGTTGCACCGCCGGATGGTTCCACATCTGGGCGTTCATGGCCGGGGCCAGGAGCACAGGGCCGGAGAAAGCCATCACAGTGGTGGTGAGCAGGTCCTCGGCCAGACCGTTTGCCAACCGGGCCAAGAAAGCGGCGGTGGCAGGGGCGACACAGATGAGTTGGGCCTGTTGGGCCAGTTGGATATGAGCCCCCAGCGGATAGTCCGGATCAAACAGATCGGTGACCACCTTGCGGCCCGAGAGTGCTGCCAACAGTTCAGGGCGCACGAACCGCTGGGCCGCTTGGGTCATCACCACCGTCACGCCCAACCCCTGCTGCACGAGGCGGCTAGCCAGATAGGCGGCCTTATATGCTGCCACCCCTCCGGTGATCCCGATCAAAACCTCCGGTCGGCCCATGCGGTGCTTCCCGTTGAAGTTCCCCCGCTTGGCAACTCCAACGGCACGGCAAGAGAACCCCTCCCTTAGCTCCTATCTCCCCTGCCATGCCGGAGCAGCCCGAAAAAAGAGCATGCTCTAGCGGACATCCAAGTCCACATCTGGCACCACGCCGGTTTCCAAAGTTTCGGGCTTTTCTTCACCCTCCAGGGCTGGAATGTGCAGGTAGATTTTGTCCTGGAGGATTTCTTCCAGCACGATTTCCATGGGGTGCTGCCCGGGCCGAGTGGGGACCAAAGGCCGAGCTCCTTTCATCAACGCGACCAGCCGCTTCTGGATCAGGGCCGAAAGCTTAAACCGCCCTCCGACCTTGTTGACGATTTCTTCCTCTTTGAGAGCATCAAACATCCCAGGGGACTCCTTACGCCTCCGAGGAGTTCAAAATGCGGAGCATCTCCTGCACCGCGTCTTCTATTTTGTCATTGATCACTTGGTGTTTGTAGAGGTGGGCCTGATTCCACTCCCGTTGGGCCACCTGGAGCCGCTTTTGCAGGGCTTGGGGATCTTCTGTGCCTCGACGCCGCAACCGCTGCTGGAGCTGCTCCCAGGTCCGGGGCCTTACAAAGATGGTGACAGCCTGGGGGAAGCGTTTCAAGACCTGTTGGGCTCCCTGGACATCTATTTCCAGCAGGACCCACTTTCCCTGAGCCAGATGTTCTTCCACAGGGCGTCGGGGAGTGCCGTAGAAGATGCCCGGATAAACCTCGGCCCATTCCAAAAGCTCCCCTTGGCGAATCATCTGCTGGAACTCCTGGGGGGAAACGAACCAATAGCTTTGGCCATTTTTTTCTCCGGGTCGGGGAGGGCGCGTGGTGGCCGACACCGAGACCCACAGCCGCTGCGGCTCCAGTTGTTTGAGTCGGGCCACTAGCGTGGTTTTGCCCGAGCCGGAAGGACCAGAGACTATCACCAGTTTGCCCTTGCGTTCCCCCATGGCACTCCTTGCGGCAGCTACTCTATGTTTTGCACCAGCTCCCGGATGCGTTCCACTTCGGCTTTGGCCTCCACCATCAAGTGGGCGATCTGGCTGTCGTTGGCTTTGGCTCCGATGGTGTTAATCTCCCGAAGCATTTCCTGGCTGACGAAATCCAACCGACGGCCCACGCTCTCGGATGATTCCAGCAGCCGGAGGAACTGCTCCAGGTGGCTTTTGAGCCGCACGACTTCCTCGGAGATGTCCACTCTTTCGGCGAACAAGCTCACCTCTCGCAGCACATCGGCTTTGTCCAGTTCCAGATCCAGCTCACCCAGGGTTTGCTGGAGCCGTTGAAGCAGCCGTTGCTGATACTCCGGAGCGACTTGGGTGGCTCGCTGGGCGATCTGGTCGGCCAGTTGGCCGATACGCTGGCAGTGCTGTCGCAATTGGGCCGCCATGGCTTCCCCTTCACGACGCCGCATCTGTTGAAGCTGCTGGAAGGCTTGGTCCAGGGCCTGCTGCACCAAGGGCCAATCCTGCTGGACATCGTGTTCCAGCAACGCTTCGTCCACCACACCGGGCAGGTGGAGCAGGGCCTCAGGCTCAACCTGGGGCTCCAATCCCCAGTTTTGACGCAACTGAAGCAACTGCTCCCGGTAGGCATTCAACGCCGTGAGGTTAAGCCGGAATTGATCGGGCCGAGCGAGCCGCTGCACCTGGATGTAAACCGTCACGGTGCCGCGACGGATCACTCGGCGCAGGTGAGCTTCAATCTGGTTCTCCAGCAACACCAGGGGGTCCTGTGTACGCAAGCTGAGTTTGAAGTAGCGGTTGTTCACGGCACGCAGTTCCAGGGACAGCTTCAGACGCTCGTTTTGCGCCTGAGCTTGCCCGAACCCTGTCATGCTCAGTACCAAGGCGGTCGGCTCCCATGTAAGGCCAAAGCCCCCGACGGACAAGCTCCTGGACCCCGGCAAGCGACGCCGCCTGCACCCCTGGTCGACTCCCACAAGAACCACCGCAGGGAGAAACTAGTCGGTCGTGCCTTGTTCGGAAGTGCCTGCCCCGGAAGGACTTTCAGGGGCCGAAGGTGCGGTGTCTGGGGGGGTAGCGTTTGCGCTGGCCGGAGGTTCCTGGAGCTCCAACTGGCCCGTTCCGCGATAGCTAAAGTAGCTCAAAGTCAAAATGCACAGCAGAATCCAAACCGAAGCCACTACGATGGTAACCCGGGTAAAGACATCTCCGGCTCGGGTGCCAAACGCGCTCTGGCCCCCTAGCCCCCCAAATGCTCCGGCCAGCCCGCCTCCTCGTCCCTGCTGAATCAACACCAGCAGGATCAAAAACACCGATAAGATAGACAGCACGACCATCAGGAAAGTACCCATAGCGACACTCCCGGGGGTGATTTGGACTGGTGTTTTTTACTTTTTAACCCCGAAGGCTGACAAAGACCAGAGCAACTGCCCGCCTGTTCCGAAACAGCTCCCCTTGCCTAAGCTGCCTCCCAAGCGTCGCCTCCGGGTTGGTCAAAAAGTCAAGCGACACATTCAGACTACGCCCGCCGGCTCCGGCAGGAAGTGGCGGCTGCAAGCACTCCCCCAGCGGGGCTGCCTCCGGCCACCCGCTAAGGGGTCGGGGCATTTTGGGCATACTGGACCACCAAGGCCCGAAGATGCTGAACCACCTCACGATAGCGGGGATCGGTGGCCAGATTGGTGGTTTCCCCAGGGTCGTTTTGCATGTCGTAAAGCTGCTCTCCCCGGCGGCCCATGTCCCAAAGCGTGTACCGCCACCTCAGCGTGCGAACGCTAAACCCATGATAGCGCTCCCCTCTGCGGCGTCGGACCAATTGAGTGAAGGCGGCCTGCTTGACATGCCGTGAGGGATCTTCCAACACGGGCCGAAGGCTTACGCCGTCCAGGTACTCCGGGGCCGGAAGCCCGCACAGATCGGCCAGCGTGGGATACAAGTCCACCAACTCAGCCAGCGCTTCGGTGGCCTTTCCATTGCCAGCGGCTCCGGGCACGCGAATGATCAACGGCACCCGGGCGGAGTTTTCAAACAGGCTCATCTTGTGCCACAGACCATGCTCGTACATGTGATAGCCGTGATCACTGGTCAAGATCACAATCGTGCGATCGGCCAGCCCCAGGCGCTGCAGAGCGTCCAGCAGTCGGCCCACTTGCGCGTCCATGAACGAAACGCTGGCATGATAAGCTGCAATGGCCTTGCGACGCATCGCGTCGTCCAGCTCGTCCTCGGGCCGCTTGGCGCTAAGATAAGCCGCCAAAGGGCGGCGGGCCTTGTCGTCGGTGGAGAGTCGGGGCAATGGGACTTGCTCGGGAGGATAGAGGGAGAAATAGCGTTTGGGAGCCACATAAGGGGTGTGGGGCCGATAGAAACCCACGGCCAGGAAGAAAGGCCGGTCTTTGTAACTCTCCATGAGACTGATAGCCGCCGTGGCCGCCAGCCCGTCGGTCTGCACCTGATCGGTGCCCTCCATGGCCATCCAGCTAAGAGCACTGCCGTAGTTGCCCGGAATGACCGAAAAGATACGGTGCTGTTCTGCTTTGTCGCGTCCTGCTGGGTTAACCACATAGTCCCAACTGGGCGGATCGTCCAACCCGCTCGTGCCAATCTGTCTGGGCACCCCGTAGTGATAAAGCTTCCCCACGCGAGCCACGAAGTACCCATGCTTGCGGAAAAGTTGCGGCAGGGTGATCGTGTCAGGGATGAATTCCCGAAAGTGAGGGCTTCGGCGATGCTCCCCGGTTCGGCGATCTCGGCCCGGGTTACGAAGCACCCGGGTGACATTGGGACGCCGGCCCGTCAAAAACGATGTGCGACTGGGACTACACAACGGATACTGGCAATAAGCATGGCGAAACAACACCCCGGATCGGGCCAAGCGGTCGATGTTGGGGGTTTTGACCTGGGGATGCCCATAACAGCCCAAGTCGCAGTTCAAGTCGTCGGCCACGATAAACAGCACATTCCAGCGAGCAGAATGCGCCTGGGTCTGAGGGACCAAGAGGCACGCCGTCACCGCTGTTGCCAACCACAGCCACCGCATCTTCCGGGTCCTCTTTTCGAGGGCATCAAGACAGGTTTTATTGTGGAAAGGGTCTTGCCCCAACGCAAGAAAATGCCCCAGCTTGAGACTCCCCCGCCGGCTGCCTAGATTGGACTGTGGTGGTCGGCGAAGCCAACGGAGGTAGGGTGAAGACAATGGGCCTGCTAGACTCCCTCAAGGGACTGTTTGGTTCTCACACGCCCCGGGTGGATCTGCGACGCCGCTTTGAGCTGCTCAAACGAGCTATTACGGGCACCATGTCGCAGTTCTACATGGCCCGAGACCGGGAGACCAAGCAAACCGTAGGCCTGAAAGTCATTGACCCAGAGAAACTAGCCAAGTTTGAAGCCCGCTTCAAAGGTCTCAACAAGCCCAGTGAAGGCGAGATCGCCTCCCGGTTTGACCACCCGCACATCGTTAAGACCCTGGAACACGGAATCAGCACCCAGGGGGAGCCCTTTCTGGTGATGGAGTACATAGAGGGCCCTCTTTTGAGTTCGGTTATCCACGGTCCGGAGCGGCACATGTTTGAGGGGATGCGGGTGGTGCTGATCCGCCAAATCGCCGCTGCAGTGAAGGCGGTCCACGACGAGGGATTCATCCATCGGGATATTTCTCCTCGCAACATCATCGTGGACACCCAACAGGGCCGATTGAAGCTGTTTGATTTTGGCCTGACGGTGCCGGCCACCGAGCCGTTCATGCAGCCGGGCAACCGCACCGGCAACCCCAACTACATGGCCCCTGAAGTGATCCGCCGTCGTCGCACCGACAAGCGGGTAGACATCTTCTCCTTCGGGATCACGATATACGAACTGCTCACTGGGGAGTTGCCCTGGAGCCGCGGAACCACCGGCCAAGTGGCCATGGAGCACGCCACGCTTCCGCCCAAGGACATCCGCCAACTGCGGCCTCAAATCCACCCGGACTTGGCCGATGCCGTCCACTGGTGCTTGGAACAAGATCCTGCCCAACGCTGCCCCAGCGTGGACGAGTTTCTCAAACGCATCCGACATGTGAAAAGTGAGGATGCGTAGCCCGACGCCACACGCCCCACTGGAGCCTTCCCAGAGCTCCTACCGAGAGAAATCCTAATTTGATTCTCCCTCGGGCACCTCTCCCTTAGGGACAAACTTTGCTTGAGCCGCCACGGCCAAGGCCACAGGGCGATAGCTGCGGTAGGTGGCTTCCAAAGCGCGCAACTCCAGGATGTAGCGGCGGCCCTCGTGCACTGTGATCAGAAAGAACCGCACAAGTCGGCTTCCGCGGGCTTGGGCTTCCCAGGCATAGCTTGCACCTAGGAACCGACCCACCTGCACTCCTCGCACCGGCTCCACCCACGCCCGTTGCCCAAGCTGAACGCGAAGCGCGGTCAAGAATTGGGCCAGATTTTCCTGGGTAAGAGTATGGAACTCGGGATCTTCCTCCACTTGGAGCAGCAGCCGGGGATAGTTGCCCCGGTAGCAAAAAAGCTCGTAGCCCCGGGCCCGACGCAAAGTCCAGCCCTCCGGAGTGGGAAGCAGGAGCCGACCCTGGTCCAGCTCCAAGGGGTCAGTCAACGGAACCGAGGGCACCCGAGGGCGCCACACCTCCGTCTGGGAAGCAGGCAATGTGGAGGTCCCCGCTCCCTGAGAGCCTTGACCCCCTGAACTTGGAGGTGGCTTGTCTCCCGCGCAGCCTGCAACAAGCACGATCACCGCCACAGCCACGCTAAGCTTCACCACGGACGGCCAACCCCAAGCGTGCTCTGACACGACCTGCCTCCCTCCATTCGGAGGACGAGACCCCGGGGAATTATACCACCCCGGAAGGTTCTTGTCGCACCGGCCCTGGTGCTCGGAGGAGGCTTTACAGAGCTCCTTCTCAGCGGGAGATATAGGTAGGCTGGCTGATCTGTTTGGGGAGCCAGTCGCAGTGGCGTAGCTCCTCAGGGCCAGGGGCCACCAAGGGGGAGATTTCCACAGGCACTGAGTCTGCCACCTGCGCACCTGCTTGCCGGAGCCAGCGACGATGGAGCTCCACGATGGCCCTGCGAGCGTGCTCTGGCGTGTCCTTCTTTGCTCCTGGGGCGTTCTTCACCGGGGCAAAATGCTCCTGGGCCGACACCTCCACCACGAGAGCCTGTTGAGCCTGGGGGAGCAGATCAAAGATGAACCGCTCAAACTTGTAGGCGTTCGGCTCCTGGGGCCGAGTCAGTGTGCGGGTGCCTGGATCCCAATGTGGCACGCGTTTGTGAGCCAAGTGCAGAGGCAGCACTTCTCCAGGTCGGGCCGCATGCTCTATAAGCTCCAAGTTGATCACATGGATGGCCACATTCCCTGCCCAGAACACTGGCTCTCCTTGAGGGGTCTCTCGGGCCAGAAGCTCATCCGGCAGGGAGTTCAACTCGCTGTACTCAATCACTTGGGTCCGACCGGCCAGCCGCACCACATTGCCCACTGGGTCCCGAAGCCCCTCCTTTCGCACCACAAGCGTGGTCATCTCAGACCCGGAAGCCAAGTGATAGCCCAGGACCAGTGGGTCAGCCACCGGAGCCAAGGGATTGTCCACTTGCAGGTAGAACAAGTAGCGGATTCCCCGGTCGCGGCACCAATCGGGTATGCCATGAGTGTGCATGGCCTGAACCAGCCCACCGTGCCCATCAGGGCTCAAGCACAAAGAGTCTTCCGAGCGGAGTAGCAGCTCTCCTGTGGCAGAGTCCACCGCCGGGAGCGTGCCCTGGACGAACAGCTTCAGCTCCTCCTGGTCCAAGCCGAACCCCCTGTGCTGTGAGAAGTGGTCCGCCACATCCTGATGCGTGGCCTTGCTGGTCATCACCAGCACCGGCACCCGACCCCCAGCGGCACGGGCTCGAGCCAATGCTTTTTCCACCAACACCTGAAGGAGCGAAGCGCCCGAGACTGGCCCAATGGGAAAAAGCCCTTTCGCCTTTGGGAACCCCAGCCGAGTCCCCTCGCCCCCCGCCACGATGACCACGGCCACTTGGCCAGAAGCAAGCAGCTGCTGCCCAGCTCGGTGCAACTCATGGCGGGTTCGCCCCTGGAAGGGTTCCCCATACTTAACCGCCAGGGGAGGCTGGGCCTGGAGAGCCAGTTGGGCTATATCACGGCTTTTGTGCTGCCGACCTTTCCAGAGTCCCCAGATCTCCTCAAAGGGCACTTGCTCCAATTGGGTGACAAGATGTTCCCTGGCCTTGCTGCCTGCTAGAAGCAGGTAGTCTGCCAGTTTTTTCTGGCCGTTTCTTTTGAGTCGGGTGATTAGCCGTTGTAGTCGTTGATCGATCATGGTGTCGTTGTTCCGACAGGGGACTTTTGCACTTTGACTGGCACACGCAGTCCGTCCCAGGCCACCTCCACCCCCGGGGGGAGCTTTCGGGAAAGCTCCTCGTGGGGAACTTCGTGCGAGACATGGGTCAGGAAGGCTCGGGCAGGCCGCAAGCGCCGAATCACCTCCAACGACTCCTCTAGACAAAAGTGTGTGGGGTGTGGCGTGATGCGGAGGCAGTCCAGCACCAAAAGTTCCAGCCCCCGTAGCAACTCCCAGCTTGGCTCGGGGATGGAGTTCACATCCGTGCAGTAGGCAAACCGGCCAGAGCGAAACCCCAACACCGGACAGCCCCCATGGTCCAGAGGGACCGGGACCACCGATACTCCAAGCACTTCAAAGGGCCCTTGGCCAATCGTGTTGAACCGTACCCGAGGGCGACTAGCCTTCTGATCGGGGTGGGGGTCGAATGCGTAGCTGAACATCCTTCTTAGTGTTTCAGCCACCTGGAGAGTACAATACAGGGGAACTTCGCGGCCCAGGTGGTATGCCACCACACGCAAATCGTCCAGGCCCAGCACATGGTCCGCATGAGCATGGGTGAAAAGCACCGCGTGCACCACAGAGATATCTTCACGAAGAAGCTGCGCCCGAAGGTCCGGTGAAGCATCTATCAGCAGATTTCCCCGGGGAAGCCGCAGCAACGCCGAGCAACGCGTTCGCTTGTCCCGAGGGTCGGAGCTGGTGCAAGTGCGGCATTTACACCCGATCACTGGAACACCTACCGAGGTGCCCGTGCCCAAAAACACAAGCTCCGCCTGCTGGAGTGACCCCAGACCAAACTCCACTGAGCCCACTGCTATGTACACCACGATAAAGGATCACTAGCGACCTTCTCGGCCATTAGAAAACACCACCGCCCGGCAAGACAACAGCCCAGGCCCCCACGAAGAAAAAACTAATCAATCGAACCCAGCCTGAACCGCACATCCCGGAGACCTGTCTGCGGCCAACGCTTCTGAAGCAGGGCCAGAATCTCAGCCCTGCGGAAGCTGAGCTCTTGCAAAAGCGCGGAACTGGACACCACCACTTCCAACACCCCGCGGCTGACGCGGACCACCCGGGAATGCCGAGCCAATTGATCTCCCACCACTTGGGCCCAATCCTCCTGAAGCCTCTCAGTTCGGCCCGGAGAACCCAAGCCTGAGCGGCTTAACAACTCCCAAACTACCTTGCTGATTGGGACGGGAGACCCCCGAGCCATCCAAGCACTCCATCCCCTAGCGCGTTAACCTTACAAGGCCATCGGCATCACCACATAACTGAATCCATCTTCAGTTTCAAACAATACTGGGGCGTCGGGAGAAGTAAAATAAGCCACCAAGCTGGCATCTGCTGGAAGCACCCGTAGGAAGTCTAGCAGAAACCGAGGATCTAGCCTTACCCGAAGCTCCTCTCCTTCCCAGGCCACGGGCAGTTGCACCGAACCTTGGCCAAACTCCACCCCGTGGGCGGCAATCTGAAGCTGGCCTTGGGAAAAGGTCCATAGCAGTCCCCGATCCTCTTTGCCCAACAAGGCCGAAGCTTGACGAACAGCAGCAGCCAAAGGACCGGCAATCAGCTCCGTCTTCTGCGAAGAGGACCGGTCAGGGAACACCTCGCGCCAGTTGGGAAATTGCCCTTCTTGCAGCCGAGCCTGCAAGGACACCATCCCGCTGCGAAGCAGGATTTCACTTCCTGACGCGACCACATGCACCTGCTCGTCCCGGGCCGCGCGTTCAACCACCTGCATGGCCCGCGGCGGAACCAAAGCCTGTTGGGGCCACCGTACTTGGCCACCTTCCTGTTCAACCACAGCCTCAACCCGGGAGAGTCGGCGACCATCCGTGGCTACCATCAGGAGCTTGTCACCCTCCAGTTCCCAGCACACGGCTCCCAAGGCGTATCGGGTGCCCTCCTTTTCCGTGGCAAACACGGTCCTACGGACGAGTTCCTGATAAGTTTCCGTAGGGAGGGCCAAGTAGCTTTGGGATTCAAAGCTTCCAACCGGGGGAAACTCCTCCGGATCCTCGCTCACCAGGCGAAACTCTCCATTGGTCAAGCGAAGCACGAGGCTTTCTTCCACGGTCTCTAGCACCAGGCGCTCGTCGTTGGCTTCGCGGAGAATTTGTGCCACTTGGCTAGGTGGGAGCATTGCTTCCCCCGAAGCGTTCACATCTACATCCGATAGAGTAATTCTCACTCCTACTTCCAGGTCCGTGGCCACGAGCGAAGCAGCCTGTTCTCCCACCTCCAGCTTGACCTTTTTGAGAATCTCCTTGGGGCTACGGTTAGCCGCTACGGCAGAGGCCACTTCCAGAGCCTGCAAGAATTCCTGGCGCGGGCAGGATAGTCTCATTGTTGCTCTCCGTAGCTGGGGAATGATTCTAGGTGTCTTACTAGCTTAACAGATCGAAAGTTGTAGAAGAACTTCCCAAGCAAGTTAAACCCTCGGAGGGAGTAGTCCTGGTTTTGTTGGGCGTAAGTGCTTGCCCTGCTTGGGATCTCGTGGGCTAGTCGCTTGGAAGTTGGGTGTGGAAAAAGTGTCAGTACTCTGGCTGGTTGGGTGTCGGTTGTGGTCTGTTGGTGTTGGGGGTGCGAATGCCGCAGGGGTTATTGACATTGTTTTGTCACGCCCCTGGCGGAGCTTGAAGGTGGCGTTTGAACACTTCGTTCTCCAGCCGTCTAAGCTCGTCGCGTAGCTCGGGGCTTCGCTGGAGGAGCTTCTCTAGTGTGCGGCAGTGGTAAAGCACAGTGGTGTGATCCTTGTGGCCGAAGGCTTGCCCGATTTCGGCCAACGAGCGTCCGGAAAGCTGGCGAGCAAGGAACATTCCCATACGCCGGGCGTGCACTAGCTTGCGATGGCGGTGGGGGCCGGAGAGTTGGCTCGGTGCAATCTGGTAGAAGCGGGCGGTGGTTGCTTGAATGGCTTGTAACGGGACATGGTCCAGGTGCTCGGGTGCGTGGGGAGCCACGAGCCCTCGGGCCAGGTTCAGGAGCCGCTTCTCTATCAGCCCAGCGTGGTCGCTCCAGCGGGTTGCCAAATCTTGTGCCAGGGTGTCAGTCAGAGGGACTTGGTGGCGGCGGGCAAAATGTCTCAGAAGGGCTACTCGGGTGGCAAATGCGGGAGGTTTGATCTCTACGGTTGCAAGCTCCGTTAGTCGGTCCGCCAAGCGTGGCACGAGGTTCAACTGGGTTGGCGGCACGGCGCTTGTGAGCACGGCGGCGTCGGATTGGTCCAGGTGCGTTGCGACGCAATGCTGCTTCTTGCTGCCCTTGAGGCGGTGGAGATCGTCCACCACAAGAAGCGGTGGCTGGCTCTTGATCCGTCTGGACCAGCTAAGCGTCTTGACTATGAGAGTCTTACCAGACCCAGGGGGCCCGACGATCAGGAGCCGCAGTGGCTTTTGTCCCAGCAGGGTTTGCTCCAGCGCGTCCGCTAGCTCTCCGTTCTCCGGGCCAAGCAACAAGCTTTGGCTACCTCCGCTTGGGATGTTTACTATTGGCCCCATGGCTGATGGCAGCTTTCCCGGTGAAACGAGGAACCCCAATTATACCGGCTCCTGGCACCGAGTCATCTGGCAAATTGGCTCTACTGCTTTAGCCGATTGGCCACGGACACGATCCGGTCTGCGGCATCATCCAGTTCCTCCTGAGTGGTGGTAGGACCGAAACTGAAGCGGACGCTACTTTCGACCAGTCGGGGATCGGCCCCCATTGCTTTCAGCGTGGGAGAAGGCTCAGCAGCGCCGCTGGCGCAGGCCGAGCCTACAGAGCACGCCACGCCCTCCAGATCAAGCGCGACGACCAAAGCTTGTCGGTCCACGCCGGGGAACGCCACATAGCTCGTCTGGGGTGTTCTTGGGCTATTCTGCCCGTGGACAATGCACCCGGGAAACCCTTCCCGCAAGCGTTCCTCAAATTTCCGGCGCAGCTTTTCCATTCGCGCCCATTTCACCTCCTGCCCTTCCAAGGTGACTTCCAGAGCCCTTGTCATCGCTGCTGCCAGCGCCACGGGTTCTGTCCCTGCACGGCGTTGGGACTCCTGGGGACCGCCATGGATTTGGGGTTCAAGTTTTGCTCCCCTGCGAACGACCAGGGCACCAATTCCCACCGGAGCGCCGAACTTATGTCCCGCGACGGTTGCTGCGTCCACGGAAAGCTCCGCAAGATGCACACTCGCTTTGCCTACGGCTTGAGCAATGTCGCAGTGGAGCAATGCCCCATGCAGATGGCAGAGCTTGCATGCTTCAGCCACGGGTTGAAGGACTCCTGTCTCATTGTTGGCTAGCATGATGCTCACAAGTTGCGTGGGCTCCACCAGCAGCTCCGCCAGGTGGTCTAGATCCACTTGGCCATCCGGTCTTGCTCGCACCATGCGGACTTGAAAGCCAGATTGTTTTAACTCTGCGGCAGCTTCTTTCACACTCGGGTGCTCAATAGCAGAGATAACCACTTGGCCCGCACCCGGCCGGCAAAGCCCTAGCAAGGCCAAGTTGTTCGCTTCGGTGCCACCGCTTGTAAAGACCAGGTCGTACAGGTCTCTGGCGTCCAGGAGCCGTAGGATCGCCTCGCGGGAGTCTTCCAGGATGCGTCGGGCCCGCCGACCCCAGGAGTGCTGGCTGGAAGGATTCAGGGGGCCCAGTTCCAGACACTCTCGGAGTCGTTCCACCACAGGGGGAGGGACGGGTGCAGTGGCATTCCAATCCAGGTAGATACGCTGGTGCCGTTGCTTATCGGTAGCATTCATGGCCACAATGGGCGATAGCAAGGACAGCAGACTACATGGGGCGGGTCAGGACCCCCGGTGTATTCTGGCCCGCCCCAGCTCAAGCTGCCAGTGTTCCTGAGCCGATGCAGCGGAAGGTTTGCCTGGCAAGCAGCTCTTTCCAACGGAGTGTGCCCATGACATTCGTCCAGCAGCGGATTCCCAAGGCCGCGAGGGCTCCGTATGTGGATCATTGGTGGCATCCTCGTATCTGGCACGGGTACACGCTCGGGGCGTGGCTGCGGATGCTCGCAGCCAATCGTTTCCGCGTGGGGATTCACCGCTGGCCGGCCGCAGTCATCATTACGGCTTGTGGGGTGATGCACTCCACGCTGGGAGTGATCCAGGCGTTGGTTTACTGCCGGGAGCTTCGCAAGGGGTTGCGTCAAGCGCCAGTTTTCATCGTTGGCCACTGGCGGTGCGGAACCACACTGTTGCATGAGTTGCTCAGTGCGGACCCTCGGCACTGCTATCCGACCACCTACCAGTGCTTTGTGCCCTCGCATTTTTTGATCACTCAGGGCTTTCTGCCGCGATGGACAAGGTTCTTGCTGCCCAGTCGGCGCCCGATGGATACGGTGGCCTTTGGCTGGGAGCGGCCGCAAGAGGATGAGTTTGCCCTATGTGCCTTGGGGGAGCCGTCACCCTATTGGGTGTTCGCGTTTCCCAACGAGCGTCCGCCGTTGGAGTACTTGGACTTACAGGGACTTCCGGAGTCTGCCCGGCGGAGGTGGCAGCGTAGGCTGAGTATGTTTTTAGCGGCGGTGGCTCGCGATGGGCGGCGTCCGGTACTTAAGTCCCCCACGCACACCGCTCGGGTGGCTCTGCTGCGGCAGATGTTTCCCGAGGCCCGATTCATCCACCTGGTCAGGCATCCGTTTCCTTTGTTCGCCTCGGCGGTGAACATGTTTCGCCGCATGGCCGAGGTGGAAGGTCTGCAACGCCTCCGCAGTGTGGAACACTTGGAGGAGCTGGTGCTCCAGATGTGCCCAAGGATGTATCGGGCCTTCCACGCCCAAGCCGCTCAGGTGCCCGAAAACCGCCTTATCCATCTGCGGTTTGAGGACTTGGTGGAGGAACCCCTGCTGCACTTGCGGCGAATCTACGACCAACTGGAATTGGGCCCTTTTGAAGAAGCTCTGCCCTATGTGGAACAGTACTTGGCATCTGTTCGGGACCACCGGCGAGGTTCGTATGACTTGACCCCGGAGCAGAAAGAGCGGGTGTTGCGGCGCTGGGGCTTCTACTTTGACCGCTATGGCTACTCTCCCGAGGACCCGGTGTGCTGATGGAGCTGCAACGGGAGCTTCGCCGCGCGGCTGAGGCCATCTTGCGTGCCAGGGCGTTGCTGGTGGGGGCAGGGGCTGGAATGGGCGTGGACTCCGGTTTGCCGGACTTTCGGGGTCCGGAGGGGTTCTGGCGGGCGTATCCGCCGCTTCGGGGCAGAAGGTTTGAAGAGATG
>JAJRRR010000311.1 GCA_024279285.1 Planctomycetota bacterium | reverse complement strand
TGGTTCTGGCCACCCAAAACCCCATTGAATCCGAAGGCACCTACAACCTGCCCGAAGCTCAATTGGACCGCTTCATGTTCAAACTCCTGGCCGATTATCCCTCGGAGGAAGAAGAGGCCCGAATCCTCAAACTCCACTCCATAGGGCTGGATCTGGACCGCAAGCTGGAACAACAGGTCCAACAAGTCACTGGCCCGGAAGAAATCCTGGAAGTGATGAACCTATGCGAGCAAGTCACGGTGGAGGACAAGCTCGTGGACTACATCAACCGTCTGGTCCGCAAGACCCGGCAATGGTCGGCGTTTTTCCTGGGAGCTTCTCCCCGGGCCGGATTGGCCTTGATGCGAGGCGCCCGAACCTTGGCAGCCTTCCAAGGTCGGGACTATGCCGTGCCGGATGATGTGGTGGAACTGTTCCTGCCGGCCCTGCGGCATCGGGTCATCCTCACCCCGGAAGCCGAAGTAGAAGGGCGCCAAGTAGATGGCGAGCTGAGTGAACTGCTGCGTTCGGTGGAGGTGCCGCGACTGTGATCTATCTGGCAGTCATTGCCGCGGTGGCAGGAGGGCTGATAGTCCTGGGAGCTTTGTGGCGCGTGTTTCCAGGGCCGGTGATGGTGCCGGTGGCTTTGGTGCCGGTGGGCTTGGGTGCGGTGGTGGCCTTTTGGCCTCAGTGGCAACCGGTGCTTTGGGCGGTGGATGGGGCACTCGTGGTGCTGGCCCTATTGGACTTAAGCTCTTTGCCGCGGACGAGCCATTTTCGGGCCAGACGCCTCATGCAACGCGTGGCTTCGTTGGCCAAGCCCCATCCGGTCCAGTTGGAGCTGGAAAACGCTTCCGGAAGAACCTACACCCTGTTTGTGCGTGACGATTCCCACCCCCAGCTTCAGTCCCAGCCGGAGCAGTTTTCGTTGGTGTTGCCTGGGCGGAGCCGAGCCGTGTTGCGGTATCGGCTTCGGGCCCGACGACGCGGTGCTTTTGAGTTCCAGTGGGTTTACCTTCGGCTACCCAGTCGGTGGCATTTGTGGCAACGCTTTCTGGCTCTGCCGGTGCCCGGCACTTTGCATGTCTATCCGGACATGAAGCAACTGGACCAGTACGCCTTGCTGGCCCGAACCAACCGCTTGGCCCTGTTGGGTCTGCGTCGCACGCGTCGGGTGGGTCAGGACAACGAGTTTGAACGACTCCGCGACTACACCCCCGATGACAACTACCGCCACATTGATTGGCGCGCCACCGCCCGACGACGAAAACTCACCGTCAAAGAGTTCCAAACCAACCAGAGCCAAACGGTGATTTTTCTGGTGGACTGTGGGCGGATGATGGTCAACCGTTCCTCGGGGCTGAGCTTGCTCGATCATGCTTTCAATGCCGTGTTGATGCTCAGCTATGTGGCGTTGGAACACGGAGACCGTGTGGGTCTGATGTGTTTTTCGGACCGCATCCACAGCTTTGTCCCGCCCGAAGGGGGCCAACGCCAGATGAACCGCCTCATCCATGCTTGCTTTGATCGTTTCCCGCAACTGGTGGAGTCGCGCTACGACGAAGCTTTCTTGTATTTGCAAACCCACTGCCGCAAACGCGCTTTGGTGGTGCTGCTGACAAATCTGATTGATGAGTTGAATGCTCAGATGTTGACCGATCACCTGCGGGCGGTGGCCCGGCGTCATCTGCCGCTGGCGGTGCTGTTGCGCGATCCCCGGTTGTTTGAGCCGCTGCAACCGCTGGAGCAATCCCCAGGGCGGTTTCGTTCTTCGGTGGAGTTTTATCGGGCGGCTGCGGCGGCCGAAGTGGTCCTGTGGCGCCACCAGGTTCTGGCCACTTGGCACGCGCACGGGGTGCTCTATCTGGATGTGTTTCCCGACCAACTGACTGCCCCCTTGGTCAATCGCTACTTGGAAATCAAAGCCCGCCATTTGCTCTAATCTCCTTGGGGCACTACATTGCAGCTCTGCGGTTTTTGGACATTTGGTTCGGGCTGGCAAAGGACAGTGGAGCCATGAAGCTTTTTGACCTCTCGGGCAAGGTAGCGTTGGTTACGGGAGGGTCGCGTGGGCTGGGCCGAGCCATGGCCCTGGCGTTGGCTCAGGCTGGGGCCGATGTGGTCCTGAGTGGACGAAACTCTTCCACCTTGGAACAGGCCGCTCAGCAAATCCAGCAACAAACCCAACGCCAGGTCCGCTGGGTCGTGGCCGACCTGGAACACCGCCAGCAGTGCCAACACCTGGCCCAACAGGCCCTGCGCATCTTCGGCCATGTGGACATCCTGATCAACAACGCCGGAACCAATGTCCCTCAGCAAATTGACCAGATTGAAGACTCCGTTTGGGACCGGCTGGTGGAGTTGAATCTTTCCAGTTGCATGGCACTTTCGCGGGCGTTGGTGCCCGGGATGAAAGAGCGTCGTTGGGGCCGAATTATTCACATCTCCTCCATCATGGCCTTCGTTTCCAAGGAAGGACGCAACGCCTACTCGGCTACCAAAGCGGCGTTGGTGGGCATGTGTCGGGCCATGGCGTTGGAGCTTGGTCCTTGGGGGATTACGGTCAACTGCATCGCCCCGGGCCCTTTCCTGACCGAGCTTCCCTTGAGCCTCTTTAGCCAGGAACAACAGCAACAAGTGGCCCAACGCACCGCCTTGAAGCGCTGGGGGCGCCCGGAAGAACTGGCCGGACCTGTCCTCCTCCTGGCCAGCGAGGCCGGAAGCTACATCACCGGCGAAACCCTGGTGGTGGACGGTGGATCGTTGTGCGTGAGCTTTTAACCCTCAAGCGGTGGGCGAAGGCTCCGGCGACTGCTCAAAAGCCAGGTGCAACGACCCGTCGGCTTTGGCAATTACCACCACTCCTTGGGGAGTGACGACAAACCCCCGGCGGCGATCCTCCTCCGGATCGTATCCGATTTGCACGCCCGGGGGCACATGCACCCCTTTGTCCAAAATCGCCCGACGCACCCGTGCATGACGCCCTATCTGAACTCCTTCAAACAAAATAGAATCTTCCACTCGGGAAAAACTGTTGATCCGGCAATGCGGCCCGATAACGGATCGCAACACCGTGCCGCCGGAGATGATCGTTCCCGGGCAAACCATGCTGTCCAGGGCCTGGCCCCGTCGGGCATCCGGTCCCTCCTGAGCAAAGACAAACTTAGGCGGAGGGGCACTGGGCAAGTAGTTGCGAATCGGCCACTGCTGATCGTAAAGGTTCAACTGAGGATCTACCGACACCAGGTCCATGTTGGCCTCGTAGTAGGCGTCCAGCGTGCCCACATCTCGCCAGTACGGTTCCTGCTTGCGGTTTTCGTCTTGGAACGGGTAGCAAAAGACCCGATGCGCCGCGATCAACTGGGGAATGATGTCCCGACCAAAATCGTGGGTGCTTTCGGCTCGCGTGGCATCCTGGCACAACTGCTCAAACAAAAATCGCGTGGTGAACACATAAATGCCCATAGAGGCCAAGGCATGATGCGGGTCATCGGGCAAGGGCTTGGGCTCGGGGGGTTTTTCCTCAAAGTCCAAGACGCGGCCTTCGCTGTCCACTTGCATGATGCCAAATCGGGAAGCCTGCTCCAGCGGAACCCGAAGCCCTGCTATGGTCACATCTGCCCGATGCTCTATGTGAAACCGCACCATCGGCTCGTAGTTCATCTTGTAGATGTGGTCTCCGGCCAGGATGACCGTGTATTGGCTGTGTTCTTTTTCCAGGGTGTAGATGTTCTGATACACGGCGTCGGCCGTGCCGCGATACCACTGCTCGTCAATGCGTTGCTGAGGCGGGACCACATCAATGAACTCACCCAGCTCTGGGCAGACAAAGCGTCGCCAGGCCAAGTGGATGTGGCGGTTCAGGCTCATGGCCTTGTACTGGGTCAGCACAAAGATGCGGCGCAGCCCGCTGTTGATGCAGTTGGAAAGCGTGAAGTCAATAATGCGATAACATCCTCCGAAGGGGACGGCTGGTTTGGCCCGGTCGCGCGTCAGCGGCTCCAGCCGCGATCCTTTCCCTCCGGCCAGAATCACCCCCAAGACTTGTTGCATCAACAAGGTCCAGCCCTCCGTGTTGGGTGCCGCAAGTTGGTTTTCCAGATTTTAACCCACCTGGGGGTTCAAACCCAGTTGAGTCTTTTCCTGGGCTGCTTTTCGTTGGCCAACGGGTCTGGGATTCAGGTTTCAAGGAGCGACCCCGGGGGGCAACTCCCCGGGCGGAGGAAGCTCAATCACCTGCACGCGCTTGATTTCCGGATGTTGGGCCACCAGGTCTAGAGCTTCTTGAGGGGGGCGGCTGTCCAGGTTCATTACGCCCACGGCTTCCCCGCCGGGACGATCCCCAGCTCGGCCCACGGCCATCTGGGCAATGTTGACCTGGTGATCGCCAAAAATGGTGCCGATACGACCAATGATGCCCGGCACATCCCGATGCCGAAATGCCAACAGAATGCCGTCCAAGTAGGCCTCCAGGCGAAAATCATCCACCTGAACCAGCCGGATCATACGCTGGCCGAACACGGTCCCTGCGGCCCGAAACACCCCTTGATCCGTCTCCACTTCGGCTGCAATGAGCGACTGGAACGACCCGCTGCGGCGTTGGGTTTGTTCTTCCAACTGGATTCCCCGCTCTCGCAACAGAACTTCGGCGTTGATCAGGTTCAGTTCTTCCTCCAAGGCGGCCTGAAGCAGCCCGATGCAAAAGGCCGAGGTGACCAATCGGGTGGGTTTGTCGGCCACCTCGCCCCGGTAGATCAAGCGGCACTTGCGTGGAGCCCCTCGGTGCCAAGCGGCCAGGAACAGCCCCAGCCGATAGGCGATGTTCAGCTCGTTGCGCACCGATTCCATTTCTTGGCGGGAAAGGGGCGTAACATTGACCGCATGCCGGATGGTGCCGTGGCGGAAAAACTCCAACAGCAGCTCCACGGCTTCTTTAGCCACTTGGGCCTGGGCTTCCTCGGTGCTGGCTCCCAGATGAGGCGTGCAGACCACATGGGGCAGCTCAAACAGAGGGCTTTGAGTGCAAGGCTCCTGCTCGTAAACATCCAGCGCCACCCCTGCAATCCGCCCGCTGCGAAGCCCTTCCAGCAAAGCCTCTTCGTTGTAGATTCCTCCTCGGGCAGCATTGATGAGCCGCACGCCGGGCTTGAGCAGGTGAAGGTTGTCTTTGTTGATAAGATTCCGGGTTTCGGGAGTAAGCGGGGTGTGGACCGTAAGGAAATCCACCTGGGGAAGCATTTCTTCTACGGAGTCCATAGGCTCTACGCCGAGGGCTTCGGCACGCTCTCGGGAAAGATAGGGATCGTAGCCCAGCACGCGCATTTGGAAAGCTCGGGCTCGCGCAGCTACGGCTTGCCCGATGCGGCCCAAACCGATGATGCCCAAAGTCTTTCCGGCCAACTGGGTACCCATGTAGCGGCTGCGCTCCCAACGGCCTTGACGAAGGCTTTGGAAAGCCGGGACGATGTTTCGGGCCAGGGCCAGCATCAGGGCCAAGGTGTGTTCCGCAGTGCTGATAGTGTTGCCCGAGGGGGTGTTCATCACCACAATACCGGCCCGCGTGGCCGCTTGCTTGTCTATGTTGTCCGTTCCTACCCCTGCCCGAGCTATGGCCCGAAGCCGACGATTGCCCGCCAGCACCTCGGCGGTGATTTTTACTCCCGAGCGACAAATCGCCCCGTCAAACTCCATCAACACCTGACGCAACTCCTCTCCGGCAAGCCCCAGTCGCACTTCGTACTCCACATCCGGAGCTTGTTCCAAAAGCTGCAAACCCTCTTGGGAAAGCTTGTCCAAAACCACAATGCGCACCATGAGCTTTTCCCCCGCTTGGAAAGAGACTCCTTTTGTGGCTCATCATACCACTTGGCCTGCGATTGCGAAGTGTCTCCCAAAGTGGCCTGCCAGAGCAATTGCTGTCCTGGTGTGAGTCGTGGACCATAGGCCAAGGGGTAATTAGGGTAAAAAGAGAACCCGTCCAGGGCCGCCGGGTTGTTGCTCTAGCGCCACCAGAAGGAGTGATCTTATGGTCCAAACCAACCCTTGGCAACTGCCCAGCGCTGTGATGTGGACGGGGCTCGTGCTCTGGGCTGTGGTCGCTCAAGCTCGGGAAATCCGACTGGCTTCCACGCCGACAGTCTCTCCAGATGGAAACCGGGTGGCTTTTTCCTGGAACGGCGATTTGTGGATTGCTTCCACCGAAGGCGGCCCCGCCACGCGGTTGACGGTCCACCCGGCTCGGGACCACTTCCCCGTGTTCTCTCCGGATGGAAAATACCTGGCTTTTCTGAGCCAACGCACCGGAGCGGACCAGGTGTTTTTGCTTTCCCTCAAAGACTTCTCCATTCGGCAGCTCACTTTCCACAGCGAAGGAGTGCTACAGTTGGCCTGGTTTCCCGATGGCGAACACCTGTTGATTTTGGCACGCCGCGATCACTTTTGGCGCCATGCGGAGCGGTTTTTCCGCATCAGTATCACCGAGCGTCGGGCCGAACAGTTGCTCTTTGATGACTACGGTCAATGGGGCCAAGTGAGCCCTGAGGGAAACCGGCTGTTGTTTGTGCGCGAAGGCCAGCGCTGGTGGCGCAAAGGCTACTACGGTTCCCGGGCCGGACAAATCTGGCTGTTTGACCTGCGGGAGCATCGCTTTGAGCGACTGCTGGTTCATCCTCGGGGATGTTCCTGGCCGCTGTGGAAGCCGGATGGTTCGGGGTTCTATTTTGTCGGGGCCCAAGACGGCACACGCAACCTGTGGGAATACGATCTTGAAAGCCGCCAGATGCGCCAACTGACGCATTTTCAGGACGACGGGGTGGTGTTTCCCAGCCTTTCGGCCGATGGGTCCACGCTGGTGTTTCGCCGGTTGTTTGACTTGTATGTGTTTCGCCCTGGTCGGGAAAAACAGCCGCGTAAGCTGCAACTGGTGGCCCAAGGCGACTGGACTCAGGAGCCTGTGATCCGCCGCCGCTTGACTCGGGCCACCCAGGTGGCGTTTACCAGTGACGCCCTGGAAGTGGCTTTTGTAGCCGGAGGGGACATTTGGGTCATGGACACCGTGCTGCGTCAGCCACGCCAACTGACCCGATCCCCCGAGGAAGAAACCCAAGTGGTTTTCTCGCCCGACGGGAAAGCCCTGTACTTTGTCTCCTGGATGGGAGGTCAGTGCGACATTTGGCAGGCCCGACGAGCCGACGAAAAACGCTACTGGTGGCAGAACACCCAGTTCCAGCTCCAGCGCATCACCAACGATCCGGAAACCGAACACTCGCTGCGTTTTAGTCCCAAGGGAACCTGGCTGAGTTTTGTGCGGGGCCGTGGGGACCTGGTAGTTTGCCGCCCCGATGGCTCCCAAGCCCGAGTGCTGGTCCACTCCTGGAACACTCCCCAGTATGACTGGTCTCCGGACGAGAAGTGGGTGGTCTATGCCGTCAGCGACAATGATTTCAACCGCGATGTGTGGATTTTGTCGCTCCAGGAGGGAGCTCGGCCGGTCAACATTTCCCGGCATCCTGACAACGAATACCAGCCGGTCTGGTCTCCGGATGGGCGGATGATAGCGTTTTTGGGCCAGCGGTTTGTGGACGAGGTGGACATCCATTATGTGTTTGTGCACCGGGAGGACGCCGACCAGGACGCCCACCAACGCAAGCTCCAACAAGCTCTGAAAAAGATGCGTTCGGCCCGAGGGGGCAAGATGCCCAAACGGAGCAAGGGGCCCTTGGACTTGGAAAACATCCATCGCCGCGTGCGGAGGATCAGTATTCCGGATGTGCGCGAATCCAACTTGTTCTGGTCTCCGGACGGGCGTCGGCTGGCGTTTACGGCCACGATCAACGGGCGACGCGGGATTTACACAGTCTCGCCACCCGAGAGTCTCAAGCCTCAGTTGCTCACTACCACCGTGGGCACGCATGCCCGATGGCTTTCCAAAGGGAATCAGATTGTATGGCTAGTCTCGGGAGTGCCCAGCTCGTTTGCGCCGCCTAGCCGATCCAGCACTTATTCCTTTACGGTTTATCAGGAGGTGGACCGGGCGGGCCGCTATCACGCAGCTTTTCTCCAATGCTGGCAGGCTATGCGAGATTACTTCTACGACGAAGCTCTGAACAACCGCAACTGGGACCGGGTGCGCCGCAAATACGCCCCCTTGGCCCAGCAAGCTGTGGACAACTCCATGTTTGCCCAAGTAGTTCATCTGATGTTGGGCGAGTTGAACGCTTCGCATTTGGGCTTTCGCCCTCGGGAGTTGTATCCCACCTCGGGCCAGCAGTGGAACCAGATCACCGCTCACCTGGGCGTGCGTTTCGTCCCTCAGCACAAAGGGCCGGGGCTGAAGGTGCGCGATGTGCTCCCTCAAGGGCCGGCAGACCGCACCTCCAGTCGCATCCGACCCGGAGAACTGCTCCTGAAAATCAACGGCCAAGCGGTGGACCCGGATCTAGACCTCACCACGGTGCTCAACGGCCCTCCTGGCCGGGAGTTTGAGCTGGAAGTGCAAGATGCTCAAGGCAAGACAAGACGCGTGGTGGTGCGGAGCATCACCTACGCTCAGGCCCGAGCCTTGCTTTATCAGCAATGGATTCAACACAACCGCAAGCTGGTGGAGCGACTTTCTGGGGGAAGATTAGGTTATTTGCACATTCGGGCCATGAACATGCCCAGCTTCTGGCAGTTTCAGCACGAGCTGTATTCAGCGGGAGCAGGGAAGTTGGGCTTGGTGATCGATGTGCGGGAAAACGGAGGAGGGTTTACCACCGATCACTTGCTCACCGCCCTGACCCAGCCGGTGCATGCCATCACGGTTCCTCGGGGCGGAGGGCCCGGATACCCTCAAGATCGGAAAATCTATGCCACCTGGAATCGGCCCATCGTCGTGCTGTGCAATCAAAACAGCTTTAGCAACGCCGAGATTTTCACCCACGCGATCAAGACGCTGGGACGAGGCCAAGTGGTGGGAGTGCCCACGGCCGGAGGGGTCATCTCCACTGGAAGCACGCAGATCATGGACTTAGGGACGCTGCGGTTGCCGTTTCGGGGGTGGTTTGTGCTGGGTACGGGTCAGGATATGGAACTGGAGCCTGCCTGGCCGGATGTGATCCTGTGGCCCCAGCCGGAACAGCTCCCTCAGGGCAAAGACATCCAGTTGGAAAAAGCCGTGGAGCTTTTGCTCCAAGAGGTGAAGAAGGTCCAGGCCCGAAAGCCTCCTCAGCTCCGACGAGCCAGCCAGCGCGATCCCAAGCACTGGGTGAAGTTCCACCGAATTTATCCGGAAGTTCCCTCGGGCAAGCAACGCTAGCTTCCCCAGAGAGCTTCGGTTCAAGTTTGACCGACTGTGCCGACGATATGGACTACAGCGATTTTGACCCTGGTAGGGGTGTGCAGCATGGTGCCCTAGTCAACTCAAGCTCCAAACAGCAGGAAAGCACTCATGGCGAGCAAGCGGCATGGATGGCTGGCGGCGGTGGCCGGAATGTTGGTGTTGGGTGCGTTGGGCTGCCAGGTGGATGTGGGCGGTCAGACCCTGCCCAGCCCTTACTACACCGATGACGATGTACAGTATTTCCCGCCGGGCAATGAGTTCTATCTGGCCAACGAGGCGGCCGCTCTAGAAGCCCGAGCACGAGGGGTGGTGCCTGTGCTTCCTGGAGCGGAGCAAGTGCCCCCGGGCCAGCCTGCCCCAGCAGGCGCTGCTCCAGGTGGTGGGGCTCAGCCGGGCCAGGCCGCCCCAGGCGGACAGCCCCCCCAGGCTCAGCCGTAAGGAGCCACTGCCTCACAACCCGCGTGTTTGCGATCCGGGGGCCTGCCCTGGTAGTGTCCCGGTTGTGTGGTGGTGCGGACAGTTGCACAAGCAAGCCCTGTGGGAACGGTTTTGAAGACGGGGGTTCAGGGCTCGTCGGTTTCTTCTTCCGATGCTTCCTCTGGAGGCATGGGCAGCCCATAGCGCTCGTCCAGCCACCGGCCCAAGTCCACCAGCCGACACCGAGAGCTACAAAAGGGCAGAGCCTCGCTTTCCGAGGCCAGGAATTGCCTCTGACAAATCGGGCAGGTCATCCAGCGCGGGGCATTGCCGCTGCCAGAGCCGCTCATGAGGAAGAAGACTTGTCCTTGCTAGAAGCGCTTTCTTTTTTACCCTCTCCGCTGGCCTTCTCCAGGGCTTTCTTTTCCTCGGCAGCCCGCTTCTTATAGGACTCGGAGCGATAGTCCGTTTGGTAAAACCCCGAGCCTTTGAACACGATCGCCGCCCCGGCTCCGATCAGACGCCGAGCCCGACGACGACCGCACTCCGGGCACTTTTTCACCGGATCAGCCGTGATGGACTGAAACATTTCCCACTCGTGTCCGCAGGCATCACACACATAGTCATAAGTGGGCATGGAACTCTCCTTTTGTCCTAAAGGGGCATGCTCCTGGGTGCAACCACTTGGCCTGTTGCCCGAAGGTCAAGAGGGTTGTTTGGGGTGTTTTCCATCCGGGCAGGTTTGGGAATCTCCGGAAGCAGGTTGTTTTTTGTTCTGGGGCACGGTGGTTCCGTCTCCCGGGGAGGCCGGCGCCGCCACAACCACCTGAGCCGGACGAATCACCCGATCGTGCAGCTTGTATCCGGCTCGTACCACTTCCACCACGGTTTGAGGGGGATGTTGATCGGTGGGCTGTCGGGCCACAGCCTCATGCTGGTGCGGATCAAACGGTTCGCCTTGAGGATCGATCCGCTGGCAGTGGTGATGACGCAAGACCTGTTGAAGCTGCTGGGCCACCAGGCGAAAGCCTTCTACGAGGCTTTGCACATTGTCGGTGTTTTGGGCGGCTTGCAACGCACGCTCCAGGTTATCACACACCGGCAACAGATCGCGGATCAACTCCAGCTCGGCAAAGCGGCGTTCTTCTTCCAGCTCGCGTTGGACGCGTTTGCGGTAGTTTTCCAGATCGGCCTGGGTGCGCATGGCCATGTCGCGCAGAAGCTCCACCTCTTGCCGCAGCCGGTCGGCTTCGGCTTGAAGCTCCTGCCGCTGCTGTTCGTGGCGTCGGATGGCCTCTTGAAGCGATTCCACAGTAGGAGCTTCCTGCTGGTGGTTCTCCTCACTTTCTGCGGAGTTGGCCGGAGTCTGGGCCGAAGTGGGTTTTTCCACCTTGGCTTCAGGCGGGTTTTTGTCCATGGTTTATTCCTCCGCTTGGGAGCGGGTGGGAGTAAAGTACTGCTTGAGTCGTTCAAAGAAGCTTTTTCGCCGCGGGCCTGGGTTGCCTTGTTCCAAAGCAGCGAGTTGTTCCAATAACTGGCGTTCTTGGGTACTGACGCGCTTGGGCACTTCCAGCACCACTTCCACCAGCAAGTCTCCACGACGCCCGGTGTCCAGGTCCGGCAACCCTTGCCCACGCAGGCGAATGACATGACCTGGCTGGGTACCTGGTGCGATGCGCACGCTGCGTGTGCCCTCTAGGGTGGGCACTTCCAGTTCGGCACCCAACACGGCTTGGGTGTAGGAGATGGGCAACTGGCACACCAAATCGGTGCCGTGGCGTTGGAACAGGGGATGGGACTTAATCTTCACCTCCACATAGCAATGCCCGGCCGGACCACCGCCACGGCCTGCATGCCCTTGTCCGGAGAGGCGAAGCTGAATGTTTTCATCAATCCCTGGGGGGACACTCACCGTGCGCGTGACGGTGCGCAGCACCAGCCCTTCTCCCCGACAGGCATTGCAGGGGTGCTCTACCACTTGGCCAACTCCACGACAAGCCGGGCAGGTGGTTTCCACTTGCAAAAAGGCTCGTCGTTGCACCACCCGGCCGTAGCCACCGCAGTAGCGGCAATTTTGCAACCCATAGCGAGGATCGGCCCCCGAGCCGCCACATTCCGAACAAGGTTCGCGTCGGGCAAAGCGGACTTTTTTCTCCGTGCCGTGGAGCACTTCCTCAAGGGTTAGCTCCACTTGGCAGACGACATCCTCGCCTCGGCTGGCTTTACGGCGGGAGCGGCGGGTGCCGAAAATCTCCCCGAAAATGCTGTCTTGGAAGAACTCACTAAAGGCTTCAAAAATGTCCTGAACATCGTGGAACTGAGGAGCGGCTCCTTCCAGACCAGCATGTCCATAGCGGTCGTATTTGGCCCGTTTCTCAGGGTCGGAGAGCACTTCAAAGGCCTCGGAAGCCTCTTTGAATCGCCGCACAGCTTCTTCGTCCCCGGGATTGCGGTCCGGGTGATACTTCAACGCCAAGCGCCGATAGGCTTGGGCGATTTCTTCCTGGGTCGCCGTACGGCTGACGCCCAAGACCTCGTAATAGTCCCGCTTCGTGCTCATCGCGACCATAACAAACAACAGGGCCCCACCAAGTCAATTCTACGCTGGGCTGGGAGGGGGCGACAGGCACGGGGCGCTTGAAAACGGGCCACCTGCCCGAAGACAAGTGGCCCGATCCCTCGCCTGCCAACAAAACCGAATTATCGGACCACCCCTTCAATCTGGGACTTCTTGTCCTCTTTCTCCAGGTTGGTCACCAGCACTTCGGTGGTCAGCATCAATCCGGCGATGCTGGCCGCGTTGGCCAATGCCGTGCGCACCACCTTCAAGGGGTCAATAATGCCCGTTTTGAACATGTCCACATACTTGCCTTGGTTGGCGTCGTAGCCTTCGTTGGTGGATCGGTTGCGCACCTCGTCGGCCACCACGGCTCCATCCACACCGGTGTTTTCGGCAATCTGGCGGATCGGAGCTTCCAGGGCCCGATGGAGAATGTCCACGCCGATTTTTTCATCCCCTCGGGCGGAGCTCCGGACTTTAGCCACCGCTTCCTGGCACCGCAACAGAGCCACTCCACCGCCGGGCAAAATGCCTTCTTCCACCGCGGCTCGCGTGGCGTGCAAGGCATCTTCGAGTCGGGCCTTGCGCTGCTTCATGTCCACCTCCGTGGCTCCACCCACGGAGATGATCGCCACCCCACCGGTGAGCTTGGCCAGACGTTCTTGGAGCTTTTCGCGGTCGTAGTCGCTGTCGGTCTCCTCAATCTGGCGGCGAATCTGCTCCACGCGCTTCTGGAGGGCTTCCTGGTCGCCGTAGCCTTCAATGATGGTGGTGCTGTTCTTGTCCACCTTCACTTGTCGGCAACG
>JAJRRR010000310.1 GCA_024279285.1 Planctomycetota bacterium | reverse complement strand
GCCAAAAGCATCTGCAACTACCTGGATTTGCAGTACGACGAGCAAAATCCCCCAATCGCCCTGGGCGAATATCCCGATGGAGAAATCTTCTGCAAGATTCTGGAGGATGTCCGGGGCCGAGATGTTTTTCTCGTGCAGCCCACCTGCCCGCCGGTCAACGAACACTTGATGGAACTGCTCATCATGATTGACTGTTTCGAGCGGGCCAGTGCAGGACGCATCACGGCCGTGATCCCCTACTACGGCTATGCCCGGCAGGATCGCAAAGACGAGGGGCGTGTGCCGATCACGGCCAAGCTGGTGGCCAACTTGATCACCCGGGCAGGAGCAGATCGGGTGCTGGCCATGGACCTGCATGCCCAGCAAATCCAAGGATTCTTTGACATTCCGGTGGACCACCTCTATGCCGCTCCGGTGCTGAACCGCTACTTCAAAGAAGAAGTGATTGCCAGAAAGGGATTGACCAAAGACGATCTGGTGGTGGTCAGCCCTGACGAGGGAAGCATCAAACGCGCCGTGGGCCACGCCAAGCGTCTGGGAGGCTCGCTGGCCATTGTGGACAAACGCCGCTCCAGTGCCGAAAACACCCACCAAGCTAATCTCATCGGTGGGCCCGTGAAGGATCGCGTGGCCTTTATCTTTGATGATATGATTAGCACCGCTTCCAGCATCTGTGGAGCGGCCAAGCTAGTGCGTGATGCTGGAGCCCGGGAAATCTATGTTGCTGCCACGCATGGGCTGCTGTGCGGAGCCGCCATTGAACGACTCCTAGCGGCTCCCATTGACCAAATCGTGCTGACCGACACCATCCCGCCGGACAACAACTTGGAACAACTGCCTAACCTCAAGGTGCTCAGCGTGGCCGAGCTGTTGGGCGAAGCCATCGAGCGAATCCACTACGACCGCTCGGTCAGCGAGCTGTTTGACGAGTCCAAGCAGCGGCCGAAGAAGCCGTCGCGTCCCCCTTCTGTCACGGCTCAATCTCCCCAACAAGGACTCGTCCGCTCCTCAAAAGGCGGCTAAAATGGGACTCAGCTCGTTGGTAGCTTTCTTGTGCTTTGTGGCAAGGAGTGCGGCGATGGCCATAGTGCGAACGCTGGGCAGGTGGGCGCGCTGGGTGTGGATCGTGCTGTTGGGTGCCTTGACTGCAGGAGGAGCTTGGGCCCAATCGGAAAAACCGGCTTCGGCTCCCAAACTCTCAGCCCAAAAGCCCCTGGATGCCCAACACGCTCAAAAAATGGCCTTGGGCATGCAGCTTTTCAAAAAGCACATCGCCCCGGCCCTGAAAAAACACTGTCTGGAATGTCACGGTGGGGAGACGATTGAAGCGGAGCTGGACCTGGCCACCCGCGAAGGACTGTTGCGAGGCGGAGGGCGAGGAGCTGCCGTGGTGCCCGGCGAGCCCGAAAAAAGCCTCCTCGTGCAACTTGTCAACCACCAACGCGAGCCCCACATGCCCGATGGAGAACCCCAACTACCTCCCCAACTGCGCCAAGCCTTTGCCCAATGGGTTCGGTTGGGAGCTCCCTATGCTTTTCCGCTTCGCCAGCGGCCGGCTCCTCAGGTTCACTGGTGGGAAAAGCGGATTCGCCCTCAGGATCGCCAGCACTGGGCGTGGCTTCCGCTTCGTCGCCCCCAGTTGCCAGAAGTACGCAAAAGTTCCTGGTGCCGGAATCCCATTGACCGGTTCATTCTGGCCCGATTGGAACAAGCTGGGCTGAAGCCCAATCCTCCGCAAGAGCCCCGGCGGCTGGTGCGCCGGCTGTACTTGGACCTGCTGGGCATGCCACCTACGCCGGAGGAAGTGCAGGCGTTTCTCAACGACACCCGGCCTGGAGCTTGGGAAAGACTGGTGGATCGGGTGCTGGCCGACCCTCGCTATGGAGAGCGTTGGGCCCGACATTGGCTTGATCTGGCCCGATTCGCCGAAAGCCACGGTTTTGAACACGACTACGACCGACCTTATGCCTATCACTATCGTGACTTTGTCATCAAAGCTCTCAACCAGGACATGCCTTATGACCAGTTTGTGCGGTGGCAAATTGCCGGAGACGAGATAGAGCCGGAAAATCCTCTGGCGATGATGGCCACCGGATTTCTGGCTGCCGGAGTGCACAGCACCCAGATCACCAAAAAAGAAGTGGAAAAACACCGCTATGACGAAATGGACGACATGCTCAACACGATCGGCACGGCCATGTTGGGTCTGACGATCGGCTGTGCCCGATGCCACGACCACAAATACGACCCCATTCCCATGGGCGATTACTACCGGATGCTCTCGGTTTTCACCACCACGGTGCGCAGTGAACCGGAGCTGATCCTTAATCCCGAGCAGTATCGCCGCCAGCGTCGGGCCTTTGAAGAAGAACACCGCCCTTATGAACAAGCTTTGCGTCGCTACGAGCGCACGGAGCTTCCCCGGGCATTTGAGCGTTGGGACCAAAAGCCCGAGAAATCCATCCCCTATCGCTGGATTGTGCCCAAGGTCCATAAGGCCACGGCTGCCCACGGCACCAAACTTCAACTGCGCTCTGGAGGAATCGTTGTGGCCACTGGACCGCGTCCCAAGCACGAAATCTACACCGTGGAGCTAGAGCTTGCCGGTCCGGTGCGTGCCGTGCGGTTGGAAGCCTTGAGTGACAAGAGCCTGCCCCGAGGTGGACCAGGACGAGCTTCTAACGGCAACTTTGCGCTCAGCTATCTGGAGCTTCAATGGCAACCCGCCCAACAGCCCAACACTTGGCACGCTGTGCCGCTGGCCCGGGCAAAGGCCACATTCCAGCAAAAAGGGCTTCCGGTGGCCGGGGCCTTGGACCCCAATCCTCGCCGGGCCTGGGCCGTGGATCCCAAGATCGGACATGACCACACGGCCGTGTTCGTGCTGCAAAAGCCCTTGCAGGCCCAGCCCGGGGATCGGCTCCGTGTGGTGCTCCACTTTGCCCACAATGCCCAGCACAGCTTGGGTAAGTTTCGCCTAAGCTACACCGAGCGTCCCGAGGCCGGGGAAAGCTTCTCCGGAGTGGAAATTACCGCTAAGGAGCTGGCAGCGATTCGCACTCCGGCCGACAAACGCACGGACAAGCAACGCAAGCTGGCCCTGCAATGGTACGCTCGCCATGTGGATTCCCGATGGCAGGAGCTTAACCGGCGACGCTTAGAGCATCTGAAACAAGCTCCCCAACCCCTTCGGGCCAAGGTGCTGGTTTGCACCGAAGGGCTGCCTCCGGTGCGGTTGCACTCCCAGGGGAAAGAGTTCTTCGAAGTGACCTATTACTTGCGTCGTGGCGATCCGGAGCAGAAAGAAGCCGTGGCCACCCCAGGATACATGCAAGTGCTCGTAAGTGCTCCCGAGGGTGATGCCCGATGGTTCGTGGACCCGCCTCCTGGGTGGCGCACCAGCTATCGTCGGCGGGGGTTTGCCGCCTGGATAACGGATGTGGAGTACGGCGCTGGGGCCTTGCTGGCTCGGGTCGTCGTGAACCGCTTGTGGCATTATCACTTCGGCCGTGGCATTGTGGCCACTCCCAGCGACTTTGGCCGCCGAGGACTCCCACCTACTCATCCTGAACTGATCGACTATCTGGCCAGCGAACTGATCAGCCACGGCTGGAGTTTGAAGCACATTCACCGGCTCATCCTCACCAGCGCCACTTATCGGCAAAGCTCACTTTACGATCCTCAGAAGGCTTCCGTGGACCCGGAAAACCAGCTTTGGTGGCGGTATGAGCCTCATCGGTTGGAGGCTGAGGCGATTCGGGACTCGCTCTTGGCCGTTTCAGGAGTGTTGGAAAGACGCATGTATGGCCCGGGCACTTTGGACCCTGGGCATCGGCGTCGCAGTATCTACTTTACCGTCAAGCGGAGCAAGCTGGTGCCGATGATGGTGTTGTTTGACGCTCCGGATGCGTTGCAAGGGATAGGGCGTCGTCCGCGCACGACGATTGCTCCCCAGGCGTTGCTTTTGATGAACAATGAGCATGTGCGGGCTTGGGCCGGAGAGTTCGCAGCTTCGTTGCAAGTTTCAGCTCCAGAGGAACTGCCTGAGGCTATTGTTCGGGCATACCATCGGGCTCTGTCCCGGCCCCCAAGTCAACAAGAACTCCAAGCGTCTCTGGAGTTCGTGCACACTCAGGCTCAGGCGTACAACCAAGCCCAGCATAAGCAGCCTTTGCAAGCTGCCTTGCGTGATTTTTGCCAGGCGCTGTTTTGTTTGAATGAGTTTGTGTTTGTGGATTAACCGCTTTGTCGGTCGGCCCTTTGGTCCGCACAGGGGGGGCAGGAGTTTCGCTTTTGCTTGGACGATTGATCCCGGCCGAGGAAGTTTTGTACACTCCGCTCAGTAGTGCGCTGCTGGAGTCTTCAGCCTGCGGGACGCAGGAAACTCCGGAGCAATAAACATGGGAAAAAACCTGCCATCCCCTTTTGCTTGCTTTTTCCAAAAGAGTTGGGGAAGCAAATCTAGTGGCCGATGCATGGGTAGCCGAGGAACTGCATGGAGCCTATAATCACGGTGCCTGAGGATAGTTCCGATTTGGTGCGGAAGGAGTTGCTGCATGGTCCAAGGGGCAATGCCTTGGTCTGTGGCACCTATGCTCGTGGCTGTTGTGCTGTTTCAGGCCCAGGCAGCCACGGTTTGTCGGTGCACAGCGCTCTGTGTACCTGAGTCGTGGGCAAAGCGTTCTTGTTGTGCAAAGAGAGCTTCCTGTTGCGGAATGAGTCAACAGGACCAGTCTTTGTGCTGCCGCACGGGATCCGGACCTCAAGAATGTCCTTGTTGCGATTCGGTCCCCAGAGACAAAGCCAATGTGTGGACGGGTCGTTTTCTGGAGTTTGAGCTGACCTCAACCGTGCAAGAGGAGTTTGGGTATCTGACTCTGGCCCAGGCGGAGTTGTGCCCAAGGAGTTCCGAGCCTGGTTTTCTCTGGGTTTTGTCAGCGGCGCAGTTGTGCCGTTGGCGGCTCTAATGGCCTCCGGCAAGGCCGGCATGAAGTCTTTGGCGTTTTTCTAACGGCGTTTTGTATGTGATTGTGATCTTGTGCGCAGATGTTTTGGCACAACACACGCGGCAGGGTGTTCTCCACTTCCCTCAAGTGATAAGGAGAAACGGCAATGACTACTGCCCGAATTTGGAGCTTTGGGATCGTAATTCTGGCCTTGGCCTTGTGGATCGGCACGACCGGATGCGGTCAGCAACAGCAATCCCAGACCCCCAGCGGTCCGGGGGCATCCGGTGGACCGGCTCCGGCTGGAACCTCTGCTGGTGCTGACCACGGCGACCACGGCCACGAAGGCCACCACGACCACGAGCACGACTCCGAGGAGATCAAGACCAACCTGGCCAAGCTCTCCGACGAAGATCGTAAGCTGGCCGAAGCTCAAAAAGTCTGCCCCGTAAGCGACGAACCGCTCGGTTCCATGGGCGTGCCCCAAAAGCTGACCGTCAAAGGTAAGACGGTGTTTATCTGCTGCGAAGGTTGTCGGGAAAAGCTGGAAGCTGATCCGGACAAGTACCTGGCAAAGATCAAGCAGTAGATTTGCCAAAGGACGCAAGAAGCAAGCCCGATTCGGACAGTTCCGGATCGGGCTTTTTCGTTTTGACTAGTCACCTTCGGCAGTGTCTTGTAAAAAGGCTTCTTGCAGCAGCCGGTTTTCGGCGTGTTCGTGCTTGATGATCTGGTCGGTCCACTGGGCCAGTTGCTCCAGCAGTGGCAAGAGCCCGTGGCGGACAGCCTGGTCCACTTGGGAGGAAATGTTTTCCAGTTGCTTGAGCAGTTGCTCATGTTGGGCGTGGAGTTCTTCAACCCGTCCTTGGAGCCAAGGGGCATGAAGGACCACTTGGGCAAAGTATCCGCCTCGTTGTTCTGCTTCAAAGTGCTTGCGCACAAACGATGCCAACTGCTCCAATGCTTGCAATAGTTGTCCGCTAGTGTGCTGGACTTGCTGGGCCTGATGCTCCAGATGCCGCAGGCGGTCTTCCAAAGCGCGGTGTTCCTGGGAAGTTTGCTGAGCAAACCGTCGGGCCGAAGTAGGATGGTCCATACCATGCTCCCCTTGCAAGGGCGTTGGAAAATGCACCTTATAGTTTCCCTGGGATGTGCCTGCAAAGCAGGGGCCTAAAAGGGACATTTTTATCCTTTTTTCGTATTTTCTGGCTCTGCCAAAAGATACGCGAAAAGCTTTCTGGCGCGTGCGATTTGGCGCAGTGCGGTTTGTAGCCAAGGAGCACAGGCGTGTGCTGGCATTGCACGCCCGAGGAATTGGCAGCACTGGGGCTTTTGCCTTGGCCAGAATCACCAAGAATGCAAAACCTCAGGCCACGAAACATGTTTGGTCCGGCAAACGCCACCCAGGGTGCACTTTGGCCCCAAGTTTGCTTCAACTTTCAGCGGATCGGGTTTTTTGGCAGACAGTCCTGTGGGCTTGGAGCAAAAGGAGCAGGTGAGTATGGCACACGCTGGTTCGGGTTCTGCTCAGGGCGAACTGTTCCGGCAAGTGTTTTCCTCTCAAGAGCAAGAGCAGCTTTTGGCTCAAGATCGGGTGGCCATGGGAGTGATTGCCGGGATATTGTTTTCGGTGGTGATTTTTGGGCTCAGTGGGATGATCCTGTGCGTGATCGTGGCCGGGATGTAACCCTACAAGTCTGGTTGCCGAGACCCGCCCAGGAGCTTTCTGGCCGTGGCAAAGATGTGGTCAAACATCTCCTCGGTCAGCCGCCCAGTGAAGGTGTTTTGTTGACTGGGATGGTAGGAGGCCAGAAGCCAGCGTTCCTGGGTCAAGGGAGCTAGGGCACCGTGGGCAAATCGGGGTGGAGGTGCTGCGAGCCAACCTTTGCTCCGACACACCCGCAGTGTCCATTGCCAAGCCACCTGACCCAAGCACACCGCCACCCGAAACGGTACCAGTTCCAAAGTGGCTTCCAGCCAAGAGAAGCAGTGTTGAAGCTCCTGGCTGTTGGGCCGATTCTGCGGGGGAGCACAATGACAAGCGGCTGTGATGGCGCATCCCTGAAGCCGCAGCCCATCCTGACGATGCTCGCTGTGGGGCTGGTTGGCCCAACCGGCACGATAAAGCGCCCGATAAAGCCACTGGCCGCTCCGGTCGCCGGTGAACATCCGCCCGGTGCGGTTGGCGCCATGAGCCGCCGGGGCCAGCCCTACCACGAGCAACTCCGCCCCAGGGTCTCCGAAGTTGGGCACAGGACGAGCCCAGTAGTCCCAGTGGGCAAAAGCCCTGCGTTTGACTAGGGCCACTTGGCGACAGTGTTCCCGAAGCCGAGGACACCGGTGGCAGCGCACAATTTGCCGATTCAGCAAGTCCCAATCCGCCTGAAGCGAAGCCCTGGCTCCTCTTAGCCGAGTTCCCACCACACACTCCAAATCATGTAAGAAGCATACAGACTAACCAACAGGGCTCCTTCGGCTCGCTTGACGCTATTTTCTCCCGTGGTGGCCAGAGGAAACAACAATGCCGTAAGCAGGGCATGAAAGCCCAAGTCCCACCATCCTCGTCCCGGCGGAATGTGCACAGGAGCTGCTACGCTGGTAATGCCCAAGATGAGCAGCACATTGAACACATTGGATCCGACCACATTGCCCACGGCCAAATCGCCGTGTCCTTTTCGGGCGGCCACCACCGAGGTGACGATTTCGGGCAAACTGGTAGCCAGAGCCACCACAGTCAGTCCGATCAGGGCATCACTCACCCCGGCCCAGCGTGCCAAACGCACGGCTCCGTTTTCAGCCAGTTTGCCGCCCAAGACCAGACTCCCCAACCCCAGCAAAAACAAAACTACAGCCAAAGGGCGCGAGGCCACTTGGGTTTCTCGGGCTTCTTCTTCGGAGACCGAAGCCAAGGCATCGTGGGCCTCGCGGCGCGATGCCTGAAACCAAATACCCACCGCCACGGCAAACGCCAAGAGCATCACTCCGCCTTCCAAACGCCCAAACGCCCACGGCACCGCAGGAGCACTTTCGGAGCCTGGATAGCGTAAATACGCTGCTCCCAAAAGGGCCAACGCAATGAACACCAACAGGGGGATCTCGCGCCAGATGACCCGACTGTGCACCGGCAGCGGAGTCACCAAAGCACTCAGACCCAGCACCAAAGCGATGTTGGCGATGTTGGAACCGATGACATTTCCAAAGCTCAAGTCGGAGTTTCCCCCCAAGGCGGCGATGAGATTAAAGGCCAGCTCGGGACTGCTGGTGCCGAAGGCCACCACGGTCAGACCGATCATGAGTGTAGAGACTCCCAAAGCCCGGGCAATCGTCACGGCTCCTTGGACCAGCCAATGGCCTCCTAGCAACAGCAAAGCCAATCCCGCGGCCAACACCAACGCAGCCGGAATAGATCCCAAAACATCCACGGCTTCCACGCACTCGCTTTCTGACAAGCACTCCAACTGAAGTCCGATCAAGGCTGTACTGTACGCACAAAGCGGCACATCGCCAAGGGTTGGCAAGAAATTTGCTCGTGCCCAAAAAATGAGTCTCCTTTCTAGTCAGCCCAGGAATAATGTGGTAGGATCATGTTCAACTTGAGGAAGCCACAACAACCGGGACCAAGTGGCACTCTGACAGGGGAGAGGCATCCAGTCGTGGCTCGCGATCAGGTCAGTTCTTCTGGCGAGCCAGAAAAACGATCGGGCAGTGCCCCCCGTGGGCAGGTAATGGTGGTTCCTGCAAGGGAAAGGTGGTGGCAGAATGGCAAAATCCACCCAGCGCTGCCGCAAGTCTTCTGTAGCCCTGGCAACTCCAGTCCGACGCAAAGCCTACTGGGGTGTGTTCAATCAGAACCTTAAGCGTGTGGCCTTGTTCCCCTATCACCAGCGCCAGCGTGCCCAACAGTACGCCGAGCAACTTTCTCGCACCCACAACATGTCATTTTTCGTGCGACCGCTGATGGTGGTAGAAGAAGAAACCAGCTAGCGGTTGGCCGGTTCCTGGGGATCGGAAGCCTTCACCTGCTGCTTCCACCAGTTGACCAGGGCCTCAGGCTCTTGGGGAGCTGAAGCGGCAGGCAATAGGTGGGTAAGCTGTGTCAGGGCTTTCAGTGCAGCAGGGCGAGCAGGCCCCGGTTGTTGCGCTAAACGCAGCAGCATCGGCACCGACTCTAAAGTGCCAAACTGGCCCAAACCCAATGCAGCCTGACGACGAACCTGGGGATCCGGATGCCAAGTGAGCCGTTCCAGAGCCTGGCGACCCAGGGCAGGCATCAACCGGGCCAGGGCCCAAGCCGCTTCCACCTGCACTCGCCCCTGAGGAGCCAAAAGCAAACGCTTCAGAGGCTCTATGGCCTTTGGGTTCTCGCAGTACCCCAACGCTTCGGTGGCAGCCAAAACTACCTCTGTTTGAGGATCGTCCAGCCGGGGTACAAGCCAGTCTGCGTGTTCGGGCTGGGGGTGACGCCCTAAGTACACACAGGCCCGACGACGAACCTCTGCACTTGCGTGGCCGGTGGCAGCTCGGGCTAGTTGCACTGCCCAAGGGCTGGCCTCCTCCATCAGTGCTCCCAACACATTTTGCCACACCAGTGGATCTGAGTCGTGTGTCAGCCAGCGGAGGATCAAGAAGTGGGCCACAGGCCCTAAGGGTTCCTGCCCAGCCAGGGCCGCCAGCCGCGAAGCCCGAAATCGTCGCTGGCGCACCGATCCTGTGGCTCCCGGAGCCAGCAGTGACCACGGCTCCCCCCACTGCTGAAGCAACCAAGGATCCAAAATCATGTCCACCGGTTTGCCCTGATGTAAGCGCTCTTCCAACCACGCCAAGGCTGGTTGGGGATTCTGGGCAAACACGCCGAGCCAGCGCCTGCGCTGCTGAGGATCCTTTAGACGCTGCAACTGCTGCGCCGCTTGTTCGAATGCCCGACGCTGTTCCGGGAGGAAAGCGCCCTCAGACCGAGACTCCAAAGAGGAGTGCTCTTGGCGAAAATGAGGCGGATGTTGCTTGTGCCATGCCTGGCGAAGTTGGGCCAACGCGCGCCGTTGCTCCTGGGGAGAAGCTGTCAGAGGGAATTGGGTGGCTTGAGGGAAACTTTGGGCCAGAAGTTCTGCTGCTTGCTTCCGTGTGCCAAAGATGGGACTGGCCATCGCTTTGAGCCACACTTGGCCGCGGAGTTCTTCTGGCCAGTGCTTCACGGCCTGGACCACGGCTTGCTGCACCAGAGGGCTGGAGTCTTCCAAGAGTCTCAACGCTAATCGTTTCCCGCCTTCAGAGGGCATTTGGGCCAGATGTTGGGCCACGGCTTGGCGCACTCGCCACGATTCATCTTCTGCTGCCCGATTCAACAGGTGGGGATCTTTCCACGCGGCCAGGGCTTCCACCACCCAGGTGCGTACAAGCTCTCCCTGGTTTTGAAACAGTCTCAGGAGTTTTTCCCGAGCTTGGCGATCCCAGTCGCTTCCGGCCAACTGACCTAACAATACCACTGCCTCGCGTCGCACTTGAGGCGACTGGTCGTTGAGCGCTTGGGTGCACTCTTGCCACAGGCGTTTGGGATCTCCGCTTAGTGCCCGAAGATACGCCCGACGCACTGCCGGCGCCGGATCGTGGAGCAGTTGAGGCGATTGCTCTGGCAAGGGCCAGCGCCCCTGGGCCCAAAGCTCCAGGGCCTCTTGCCGCACCTGGGAGCTTGGGCTGCTTACAGCCCCCGGCTGCTCCTTGCTCCCCCATATGGCCGCCTGCCATCGGGAAAACTCCACCAGAGAGTGCCACGGCCAGAGTAAAGCAGCTTGGGAGCGGCTCGCCAATTCAGTTTTTTGGGAAGGGGAATCGGTCTCTGCCGGCGACTCTTTCGCAGCTTGAGAAACTATGCGGCCCAATGCTTGCAACGCCAAACGGTGTATCTTGGCATGATAGCCAGTTCCTGAGGTGGACTGCTGGTTGAGCTTTTCCACGATTTCCACCAGCCCTGGCAAGGCTTGCCGGGAAGGCAAACTGGCCAAGGCCACTACGGCGGCTTGACGGACCTGAGGGTCTAGCTCGGAGTTGCAAGCTGCTTTGACAAGCGGGGAAGGATCGGTGAGCTTGCCATGCTTGGCCAGGACGATGGCAGCATTGGCAGCAGCCCCAGGACTGCCGTGTCGCACAAGCCACCGGAGTTGCCATCCAGGGGCGTGTTCAGGCAAGTTGGAGTTCCACTGCTTCAGATTCAGAGCTTGAGCCGCAGTGGGCGGGGACCACCGGGCGCTTTCCCAGCGATCCAGCCAAGTGGAGCACCCGACCAAGACAAATAAAAACCAACAGCTCAATCCCCTTGCCCAACTCCTGTTCATCGCTCCAGTGGGTCCTCAGGTGGAAAGTGCATCCTGGGCTTTAGCAAACACGCCCCGGTGGCTCTAGAGCAGTTGGAACATCATCCCCGTTGAGCTAGGAACCAAATTGCAAGCGGAGCAGGAAGTCCTTCACTTGGGTGGCTTCCAATCGGGAACAAGCCAAAGACGAATCGGAACAGACCAACACGGGACCTTCGTCCTGTTCAGCACCTGGGGTGGGCAAACGACCGTGGCTGCCACGCACTATGCTAGCATCCAGACCGATCACATCCATCAAATAGCGAAACCCCAGGACCTTTTGAAGCAATCGCCAAGCGATGCGAAGCTTGGGACAGCAGAGCCTGGGATTGAGAAAAAGCTCCACGGGGTCGTAGCCAGGCTTGCGATGGATGTCCACAGTTCGGGCATAATCGGGAGCTAGGCGGTCATCCAGCCAATAGTAATAAGTGAACCAGGCCCCAGGAGCAGCCACCGCCACCAGTTCGCCGCTTCGGGGATGATCCAAGCCCACCTTTTGCTGGTCTTCGCGGTCCAGGACTTGTTCCACCCCTGGCACTTTCTCCAGCAGAGCTTTCACTGGGGAGATGTCCTCAGGGCGTTGGACATAGATATGGGCGAGTTGATGATCGGCCACGGCAAAGGCTCGTGAAGCTCCTGCATCTAGCGTTTCCCAACCCAACAGTTCCCGACGCACCCTCAAGTATCCATGCTCCCTCAGCACTCGATTCAAGTGCACCGGTTGGGAAACACTGGTGATGGCATACTCGGACAGCACGACCACTTGAGCCCCGATCTGGTCGGCCGCCTGGATCACCTTGGCCGCTTCGGCATCCACCAGTCGGAGGTCTTCCTGGATTTGCGGATCATCAGGCCCTAGACGCTGAAGGTTGTAGTCCAGATGGGGCAGATAAACCAAAGTGAGCCAAGGGCGATAGCGCCGAATGACCCGAACTGCCGCTTCAGCGATCCACCGCGTGGAGGTAATATCGGCTCCCGGTCCCCAAAACCGAAAAAGCGGAAAAATGCCCAATTCCTCCTGGAGCCAGTCTTTCAACTCCGGAGGGTTGCTGTAAGTGTCGGGCAACTTGCGTCCATCGGCCGGATAGCAAGGCCGTGGGGTCACGCTCCACTGCACCGGAGCGTACATGTTGTACCACCAAAAGAGCTTGGCCGTAGTGTGCCGCGAATCGCGCCGGACCGCGGCCTGATAGACGCGTTCCCCCTGAACCAGGTGGTTGGATTGACGCCAAAACCACACTTCGGCCAGATCACGAAAATACCATCCGTTGGCCACGATCCCGTGCTCCCGAGGTAACAAGCCCGTCAAAAAAGTGGACTGCACCGTGCAAGTGACCGCCGGAAGCACCGTGCCCAAAGGACAAGCAAATCCCCGCTGGGCAAGATCAGCAATAGCCGGAGTGTTTGGGCCGATCATCCCAGGGGTCAAACCCACCACATCCAGCACCACCACCGGACGCATCGTCCCCTCCTAAGATGACACTGAGGAACTTCCCTGTGTTGAAAAGCTTCATGTTCTCCCACCGCCAGGGACAAGTCCATGCT
>JAJRRR010000309.1 GCA_024279285.1 Planctomycetota bacterium | reverse complement strand
GTTTCTTGGACCGCGGAAGTTGAAGAAGCAGTTTGCTCGTTCATGGTCAGGTCCTGCCAAGGAACCCACTGCCTTATTCCCACCGCGCGCAGGAGCCATTTTGCCACTCCTGGCCCCCAGAAGCAAAGAGCAAATGGAGAGCCTGGGGAATCTAAGATGTGTGCACTGGAATAGAAGCTGCCGCTATAGGAAAAGAAGCACAGTTCAAAACCCTTGGGGTTCCCAGTCGCTATGGGGGGGTTCTATGCACAGTTGGAGAAGTTCCTTGAGAGTGGTTTCGGCCAGTCCGATGCAGGTGTCGGCTGCTCCGTAGTACATTTTGATCGTCTCCCCATCGTCTTCCAGCACCCAGCCGCAGGGGAAGACCACATTGGGCACATCGCCGGTGCGTTCGTAGAGTTCTTCGGGTCCGAAGACGAAATGGGGTGTGTAGGCCAGCACGCGTTGGGGCTGCTCCAAGTCCAGGAGCATGGCCCCTACCCGATAGAGTCTCCCCCCGGGAGTGTGCCTCACTCCGTGATAAAGCACCAGCCATCCGTGCGGAGTTTTCAGCGGAGGGGTGCTGGTGCCCAGTTTGGCGCGTCCCCAACCGGCTTCGGGCGTGAGGACCACTTGGGCTCGTCCCCAGTAGATCAGGTCCGGGGAGAAGGTGATCCAGATGGAGCCGAGCTTGCCCCCCATTCCGCCTGGTCGATCCAGCATGCAATACAGGCCGTTGATTTTTTCGGGAAACAAGGCGGCGTCTTTGTTGTCCACTTCGGTGGCCAGGCTGATCCGGCGAAAGGTGCGAAAATCCTCTGTCGCCCCAATCACCACTCGAGGCCCCGCCGGGCCAAAACCCGTGTAGGCCACATAATAGGCCCCATCAAGGGGTGTGATCCGGGGGTCTTCAATCCCAAAACGCTCATACTCGGCAAAAGGCTCCTCCTGAGCCCGAGTGATCCACGGCTGACCTTCCACCTGGAAGTGGTAGCCGTCCTTGCTCCAAGCCAGAGTGAAATGACTAATTCCGCGCAAGTCTTCCACCCGAAGCAGCAGCACATACTGGTCCCCAAAGCGACACGCTCCTGCGTTGAACACCGTGTTGCAAGGATAGGGGATGTCCTGGGCAGTGATGATGGGATTGCCACGATAGCGCTTAAAGGGCAACCGCATGATCTCCTCCGCTTGCCAAGGGGCCAGGGAGACGATTAGTCCAACTGGACGACCTTGACCTCTGGGTGCACTTTCGGGGAGGAAACCACCTGACGATACACTTCCAGGTGCAGTTGGGCCACCAGGGGCCAGGCCACCTCGCGGCGCACATAGTTGCGAGCGTTTTCAGCCATTTGGGCCCTTTTCGTCGGGTCAGAGAACAATTTCAGGACCGCTTCAACATACTCATCCGGCTCCTGGCACACCAGACCGGCTCCGCTGCGTTGCATTACTTGGCGCATGCTGGGCGTGTTGCTGGTCACCACCGGGCGGCCCAGGGCAAGGCAATGGGCCAGGATGCCACTTTGAGAGGTGATCTTGTAAGGCAGCAGGACCACATCCGCTGCCGAAAGCACGGTGTCAAAAGTCTGCTGGGGAAACTGGCCCCGAAGCAACCATATCCGATCCCGAACTGGCGACTCGTTGATCCGGGCAAACAACCGGTCCCGATATTCCAAATGCTCCACGCCACGAACCTTGCCGGCAATCACGAGCACGGCTTGAGGGTCGCGCCTGGCCACTTGGGCAAACACATCCACGGCCAGCTCAAAGTTTTTGGAGGGGCGAAAATAGCCGATCACCAACATCACATGGGCATCTTCAGGCAGGCCCAAACGCTGTTTGGCCTCCGGCACGGGATTGACCAGTCGGGCTCCGTGGGGAATGACATGCACTTTGCTGCCGACTCGGGAACCGTAAAGCCGCTCCAAGGTGGCTTTCTGATGCTCCTCGTGCACGATGAGCCGGTCGGCCTGTTGGGTCAGGGCTTCCAGCAAGATGCGATGTTCTCGGGGCATGTTGGCATAGACGGTGTGCAGTGTGCACACCACCGGAATGCCCACCAGGCGGAACTGAATCACCAGCGGCACCACAGCCACGCTGTAGTGTTCCCCGTAAAGTCCAAACTCGTGCTGAATGTGCACCACATCCGGGGTGAATCGCACGGTGGCCGAGAAAGCCCTTTGGGCCAGATCGCGGTCTTCGTAGTCAAAGGAGGCAAACACCTGAGGCCCTTGCCCTCCCCGGTGGCAGATCACATACACATCGGTCCCTTGGGCCCGAAGGGCTTCGGTCAGGTACTGCGAATAGGTGGCCACGCCACACTCCACCGGGGGGAAACTGGTGATCATGCCCAATCGCATGGAGCGCTTCCTCCCGTGGCTTGTGCGTGCCGCAGCCTGTCAAAATGACACACCCTGCTCCTCCGAACCCAAGGCCAGCAAATCGTGTTCCGAAGCCAAAGAAGGAAGGCACCACCTAGGCTCCGAAGCGGGAGAAGGACGGTTTGCCATTTGGCTCTTGCGGTAGGCACTTGGGTACATCCGGCTCGCACTACCCGACAACACCCAGAATCAAGGGCTGGTGCGGACTTGTACCAGATGCTCGCTTCGCACGCCCAGGCTCACCAGGGCCGGCTCTTGCTGGTTGACCAGCTTCAGCATCAGCAGGTTGCGACCGGCTTGAAGCTGCACGGGGAGTTGGTCCTGGGCCCAACGCAAGGGACGCGTGCCTTGAAAAGTGTGAACCAGTTGACCGTTAAGCCACAGTTTGTAAGAGCCGCGCGTGCCCACCAACAGCGTGGCTTGCTGCTGCTGAGCACTTTCCAGCCACAGGGCCAGAAACTGAACCAGGTGGGAAGTGCGGGAGCCGTTGCGGCGATTCCACTGGTCCAAGTCAAACACCGCATGCCCTTGCTGGGAGGTGGCCCAAATCCGCTGCCACCTCACCCGGCGGCGGTCCAGCACTTGGAATGTCCTACCCAGCTCAAGGCGGTCCAGGTGGGCTTCGGGTGGGAAGGGCCTCAGCAGTTCATCGTCGCGTCGTTTGGGCCAGGGGCCCAGGGCCAGGGCTTCGTCCACTTCCAGCTCCGCTTGGGTCAGCGAGGCCAAGAAAGCCAGCAAGTCCGCCGCATCCTGAGCCGTCAGGTCCTGAAGCACCAGTTCCGGCATCAGGCTTTTGCTTTGGGGTTGGATCAGCTCCACCTCTTGGGCCGGAATGCGGATCAGCCGATCGTTAGCGTCCCGAAGCACCACCTCTTGCTGATCCCGTTTGACCAAAAAGCCCACATGCAAGTGTCCTTGGGCAGTCTGTACCAGATAGACTTTGTACTCCGGGGCGATAGCGGCTGAGGGGTTCAGGATGGCCTGCAGCAGTGCCCGACGATCGTATTTGCGTCCGATTTGGCTCAAGTTGGGTCCCAGCGTTCCCCCTTGCCCGTGGACCCGGTGGCACTTTTGGCATTGGGCAGCGGAGCTTTCAAAGAAGATGCGTCGTCCGCGTTGAGGGTCGCCACGCAGGGCCAGAATCTGCTGAGGATCAATCCGAGGACCCAACTTCCCCCTGCGAAGCTCCGGCGGCAAATACTCCCCATACAACACCCGAATGTTCGCATCCGGATGCCGGGCGGCAAGCTCCAGCACCCGGCGGCGCAGTTCCGGAGGCAACTCCCCTTGTCGCAGCAGCCGCAACAGGGCCAACGCTCCCCCAGGGGTGCGCATCAAAGCCTGGACGATCCGGGCCGCTTCTTCTGCCTTCAACGAAGGCTCCCTGAGCAAGCGCCGCAGTGCCCGAGTCTCTTGCAGCCGGGCCAGCGCTTCCAGGGCTGCTTGGCGCAGCAACGGGTCTTGGCCCAATGCCCAGCGAACCAAAGTGGGCGAGGCGTCCGAGCCTTGCAATTGGGCCAGCACTTCCACCCCGCGACGACGCAGGGCCGGAGGAAGCTTGGCATCCTGAGCCATGCGCACCAACTCCACCGCCCAACTCCTCAAACCCAATGCCCGAATCACTTCCACCGCTTCCAAAGCCAACAGGGGAGATTTCATCAGTTGGGCCAAAGTGCGTCCTAGAGTCTTGTCTTGGCGAAGCCACTGCCAAGGGCCTTCCAGCTTCACTTCCAGCCGCTTCAGCAACCGACGCTTCAGCTCCGTTGGTGTGCCGGGATGTTGCAAGAGTTGCAAGACCAGTTGGGCCAAGGCCGGAGAATCGTCAAAAGTGCAAAACCACACCACCCGATCCAGCTTGCCAGCGTCCAGCTCTTGTGGTTTCAGGGAGCGGAGCAGGTTGGGAGCCTCCTTGGGACGAAGGGCCCAGAGCAGTTCGTATCGTTCCAGCAGTTTTTGTGGAGTTTGGGCCAGGGCGTAGTAGAGTTCTTTTTCTCGGCCTTGGGCGGCGATGAGGAGGCATTCCAGCAGGTAGCGATCCTGGCCCTGGTAGCTTTGGGCCAGCTCCACCAAGGTGCGCGTGGCCTCCGGGGAGCGTAGTCGGGGCAAGGCCAGCAGCACTTCGCGTCGGACTAGAGGGCTGGGGTCGTGGGCTTGGGCCAGGATAAGCTTTTCGTGCTTGGTTTCCTCTCGGGCCAGAATTCGCACGGCCAAGGCGCGGAAGCGTTCGTCGGGGTCCTGGAGATGTTCCACCACCACCTTGTGCCCCTGGGTGCCAAGGCGTCCCAGCACCCACAAAGCCCGAGCCCGATGGACATCGCGTCCCTCTCGGGCCAGTTGGGCCAAGGGGGCAATGCTTTGAGGGGCTAGCTGAAGCAGGGCTTCTCGGGCCAGGAATTGGGTGGCCAGGTTAGGGCTTTTCAGAGCTTGCAGGGCTTGTTGTACGGTGCGGTAGGGACCAGGAGAGCAAAGCCGATGGAGCTTTTTCCCCTTGGGCACCAGCCGGAAGATGCGCCCTCGTCCCGGATCGGTGTATGCATGCCCGCCTACCACCGAATCGTACCAATCGGCCACGAAAACGCTTCCGTCCGGAGCCACGCACACATCCACCGGGCGGAAGTAAGGATCGGTGGAGGTGAGGACATTTCGGACCGAGGCTTGCATGCCGAACCTTTGGGGCCGATGGACATAGACGCGCACCACCCGGGGACCCGCATCGGCATGCCACAGCCCTCCCTGCCAAGGCTCTGGGAACGCTTCCCCTTCGTACACGCACATTCCACAGGGGGAGCCGAATCCTGTGACGAGCGTGCCCGGCACATGACCCGGCACATGCCCCCGAAAGTGCCACGCCTGACGAAACGGCGTGCCGGGCGGAAGCAAGCGGTCTTTTTGATCCAGGCGGAAAGGAGGTTGGCCGTACCAGCCGTAGTTTCCGCCAGGCAGAATCCAACAGATGCGCACGGAAAAGTTGCCATCGTTGTCGTTGTCGCTGCACCAGGGATGGCCGAAGGAATCCAAGGCCACTTCGTAAGGGTTACGAAAGTTCACGGCCACCAGTTCCAGTTGCGAGCCGTCCAACTCTCCGCGGATGATGGCTCCCCAGCGGTATTGAATCAGCGAGCCATCGGTGCCCCGGACCCGAAAGCCCTTGTCCCCGTGGGCCATCCACCATTTGTGGTCCGGGCCCAGAACGAGCGAATGGGCACCGTGGTCGTGGTTGTAGCCGCCAAAGCCGGTAAGGAGTTTCCGAGGAGGGCCGTCGGCCCTCAAATCGCCGTTGCGATCTTCAAACACCCAAAGATCAGGACTGGTGGCCACATAGACCCGATGGCCTGCCACGCAGATGCTCATGGGAGCCAAAAGCCCTGTGGCGAACACATGTACCCGATCCGCCCGACCGTCCCCGTCGGTGTCTTCCAGCACCTTGATGCTGTCCGAAGGTTTTTGGGGACCGCGTCGATAGTGCCGGATTTCGGCCACCCACACCCGACCGTGGCTGTCTATGTCAATAGCAGCCGGGTTGGTGATCATCGGCTCGGAAGCAAACAACTGCACTTCAATTCCAGGGGGAGTGCGAAAGGAGTGCAGTTGCTCTATGGGGGACATTTGGGCTGAGAGGTTTCCCAACAACAGTCCACTCCACACCACGGCGCCCAGGACCAACCAGCGTTCTACACAATGCATGGACAGGCTTCTCCAGTGGGAAATGAGGCTGCGAGGGTGCCGAACTGTTAGGGCACGCCGGTCCGCGCTTCCTAAGCGAAGTTATTCCAAACCCTCCAAGGACTCAACGAGAGTGGGGCGTGCCCTTCAGGGGAGTCGCAGTCGGAGGTGGAAGAAAGCGTTTTCTTCGGCCAGATAGGTACGCAGCAGGGCTTCGCTTCCGGAGACGACTTCCTGGGGCAGCACGAAGTTGAGCACGCGTTGTTGTCCGGCCGGAACATTGACCGTGCGGCGCTGGCGAGGCTGACCTTGCAACACCAAGGTGCATTGGACCTGAAGTGGCTCCGAGCGCTGATTGGTCAAGTGGACCCGAACCACTCGCCAACGCCGGTCTTGATTCACCACGGTGGCCTGAGCCACCAGCCCTGGGATGCCGGCTCCCAGCGGCAGCGAAACCACCAGCGGAACCTGAGTCCCTTCCAGCTTCAGAAGAACATGCATGCGCTGTTGGCCCGTGGCGGCGTAGATGGGCAGACGAATGAGAAAATCCTGGCGGAACTCCTCACCTGCTTGCAGATGAAACGACCAGCGGCGCGGTTCCATGCGCCAGTGCCGGGGAGGGATGAGGGTCAACTGGCCTACCAGCGGAGCCGAAGTGTGATTGACGAAAGAGATCTGATTGGGGTGATCTCGGCCCAACACGCTGGGTACCCGATCGTGCTTCAAGCGGATACTGTGCGCCACACGCAACAGCTCTGGGGTCCGACACAAGACGAACACCGGTTCGGGGCCCAAGTGCAAGAGCACCTCCCCGGGCTGGTCGCCGGGACGAACACTTTGCGGTTTTCCCCAAAGATTCCACACCTCGTGCACCAGCAGCCGCGACACTGCTTGCCACCGGTCCTGGGGAGCCCAAAGCACCCAAACGGCGTGCCGATTGCCCACAAAAAGCCAATTGCGACATTCTCCGCCCAAGGCAAACTCTCCCAAATACCGGGTTCCGGCCAGCATGCGTACCGTCACACTCCAAGGCACGGCCAAAGGACCAACGGTGTTTTGTGAAGTCAAAAACGCTCCCGGCTGATCCACCTGATGCACGAAAACTCCCTGGGCCCCTAAGGCGTGGGCCACCACCAGTTGCAGAGCCATTTGGGCAGCCATCTGGGAAGTTTTTTGGGTTCTTCTGCCTAGCAGGACCGAGTACCACCAGCGCGTGGGTAAGCGTCGCTTCCTCAGGGCTTGCTCCACCTGGGCCCAAGAGAGATTTTTGCGAGAGGAAAAACAGACTACTTCCCAGGGTGGATTTGGGGGAGCATCGGAGTTGAGCGACCAAGGGACCGCCACATCTACAAAAGCGGCCGCTTGGCCCAGTCGGCGACGCACTTGAGCCACTTGCTGCACCACGCCCTGAAGCTCCACCAAGGAGTGATCGTCATCGGCTCCCCACTGCCACTGGGGCACCTGGAGCCCAAAGCTGAGCATCGTCTCCTGAAGCGAAGGGGTCCAAAGCCGAGGATTCATGGAGAACACTTCGCCCACGGCAGCTTCAGGGAACAGTTGCAATCCGTCCAGCTCTTGGGCCACTGCGGGGGGCGGATCCCCACAGACCCCAATGACCCGAGCCCCTTGGCCAAGCAACCGCCGTACCCAGGCTTCGGTTCGCTCACGCTGTGCCTTGTCGGCCCAGGTCCGCCACAAGGGATACTTGACTGCCCGCGGGGACAACTGGCGCACCAGATACGCCCAAGGGTCCTCGCGTTGCGGTTTGACAGGGTGGGCAAAGCTCCACCCAAAAGGATGTTCGCCTCGGACGGGAACAGGCGGCAACACGGCCAGGGTGGTGCTGCCCTGGGAAAGGAGGCGTTCTGCGTCCCAGAGTCGGGCTTTTACCCGATAAAAACCAGGCTCTTGCAGCTTGGGTTGCCACAGTCCTTGGTATGCGTAAGCGGGATGGGGCAGGTGGTTCTGGGGTGCTTGTGGGTTGGAGGGAGGTTTGCTTCGGCGATGGGCTACGGTACGCACTACCGGAGCCGACGAGTCCAAACGGCTGAGGTTGGGCAAAGGTTTCTGCTGTCGGGAAAAGAGGCGAATGCGCTCTGGCCCTGCTACCTGGCGATTCTGGTGGTCCAGCACGACCAGCTCCAACTCTCCCTGGCGGCTGGCAAATCCGGAGACCCGATAGCGAATCTGGACCTTTTCCGTAGAGTCAAACAATCCCCAACTCCCTGCCGGTTCAATGCCCAGATAGGCTTGCCGATGCACGCGCAGGGCATCAATCCAGACGCGACCCTTCAGATCAGCCAGGGGGGCGGCTTGGAGCCACAGTCGCACTTGCAAGAGTTGGGCTCCTGGGGGCGGAGGCCCGGGAGCTTGCACCCGAATCCGCCGCCACGGCTGAGTGCCGGAAAGAGGCTCGGAACGCAGCTCTTGCAGCACTTGTCCCTGGGAGTCCAGAAATCGCAACACCACAAAAAACCGATCCCGAACCAACCCTTGGCACCGCACGAAGGCTTCCACCTCGTAGCGAAACTGGTGGTCAATTTCCAACCGGGGGGAATCCAGGGCAACGGAGCCTCCGTTGAGCCGGATTTCCAAAGCGTGTTTTCCCTCACAAGGGGTGTCCCTTGAGATGGCCACTCGGATGTAATGAGGGAAGCGAGGGCCGATTTGTCGGCTCCACCGATCAGGCCATCCGTCACGATTGGTATCTTCGGACCATTCAAACCCACTGTGAAAGATCACCTCCGCCCTGGCCACTTGGCCTCTGGCCAGCAGCATCAGCAAGGATAGAATCACAACGGTTCCCATCCCCCCGGGAACAACAGCCCGGCACCGGGGTGGGAGGAGGATGTGGGCTACGCTGGGCATGAGCTCATGCGGACCTTAAGACTTGATGAGGGTTGTGTTTCCTAAGACAAGTGTAGGTCATGGCAAGCGGACCTTTTCGCATTGGTGTACACTTGCCGAGCTTGGGCACTTCGGTCTCCCGAGGAATTGAACAAGCGTGGCAGTTTGGGGCTCAGGGAGTGGAGCTGGACGTGCGCACTCAGGTCCGGTTGGACGAAATGACCCAAACCGCTGTGCGCCATTTGCGACGACTGCTGGAGGAACGAGGGCTAGCGATGGCTGCCGTGGCCTTTCCCACCCGAGGCGGCTACAACGACCCACATGGCTTGGAACGGCGCGTGGAAGCCACGCGTAAAGCCCTACAATTGGCCTACCGCCTAGGAGCTCCTGTGGTGGTGAACCAAGTGGGCCAGATTCCCGAGGAAAACCAAGGGCCCCAGTGGGACTTGCTGGTGGAAGTGCTGACAGACCTTGGGCGTTGGGGCCAAAGATGCGGAGCTTTGCTGGCTGCTCAAACTGGGGCCAATCCCCCCAAGCGACTCAAAGCCCTCCTGCAAGCCTTGCCCGAAGGGTCCCTCTTGGTGGACCTGGACCCAGGATTGCTAGTTTTGCACGACCATAGTGTGGTGGAGGCCGTGGAAGAACTTGGTCCCTGGATTGCCCATGTCCATGCCCGCGACGCCACTCGCGATCGCCTCCGGGGTCAAGGGGTGGAAACTCCCCTGGGCCGAGGCTCGGTGGACTTTGAACACCTGCTTGGGCTTTTGGAAGAACGGGGCTATCGGGGATTTCTGACTGTCATAGGCCGAAGCGGTGCCTCTGCTGAAGAGATTCGCTTGGGGGTTTCGTTCCTCAAGAGCCTCTTGCCTCACTGATTTTTTTCTTTGCATGGGTGCTTTTTTGACTGCGCAAGTGTCATTTTTGACTGCGCTCTTGGGTGGTTCTGCTTGGCTGCTAATGTTGGGGCGAGAGGGTGTTTTGTGTAAATTGTTTTGAATTATAGACTTGCGGGATTCCCTGTATTTCGTGGGAAGATTGGCACGCGGTGTGCAGTAGCATTACTACCGGTTGCGTTGGCTGCGGGGCTGACGCGGGAGGTTTCGTGAGCCTTGATGAAGGAGGCGAGTCATGCAAGCGCTGGCCAAGTTGACCCGATGGGTGGTTGGGCCAATGATTCTGGTAGCGGCCCTGGTGTTGACCACTCGCACTGCTCAAGCTGGTCCGTTTGGGTTGTTCATCGGTTGGGGACACCATGGGCACTACGGAGGCCACGGCTACTATGGCCACTGGGGTTGGGGACACCATCCCCACTGGTACTACCACGGTCATGGCCACGGACACTATTGGGGAGGGCACCACGGGCACTTCTTCCACCACCACTAATCTTGTCGTTTTTCAGAGGAAGAAGTCTTCGCCCCTGGATATTTGAGAAAAAGGGAATGCCGCTTTTCGTAGGAGGGAGCTGCCATGCGAAAGGTGATCAAATGGCTGGCTGTTCCGGCTGTGTTGTGCTTGGCCTTGTTGGCGGCACCAACGAAACAAGCTCAGGCCGGACCTTGGGGATTTTATTTTGGTTGGGGATTCCATCGCCACTGGGGTTATCCCCATGCGGTTTACCACCCTGGGCACTTCCACTATCATCCGGGCCACTTTCATGTGTCGCCCTGGGGAAGTTTTTATCACCCTGGCCACTTCCATTATCACCCGGGCCATTTTCACTACTTTTGTGACTAGGTGGCCAGAAGCTTTCCGAACCCGGGCGAGCCTGAGCGTTGGCCTGAAGATGTGCCTGGATTAAAGCCCAGGAAAGTCGGCCAAACATCGCAGTAGCCGTGTCGTCATCCCTGCGGCACCACTTCCCCTCTATGCACAATCGTCCGGCTCAGCAGGAGCCGGACGATTGCTTTCCCCCCTGGGTACTTCAGCAAGCGCTGGCGACTTGCCCATGGTGCTGTTTCCCTATCGGCAGAGGGGCAGAGCGACTTTCACCTTTTCCTGGCTTCTTGGCAGGTGGGGAGAGCAAAAGTGCAAGTCTGCCAAACTGCCAGGCTTTCTTGTCTTAAAGCCAAAGGGGGAGAGAACCAAATCCTCCGGCTGGTGTGGCCGAAAGGGAAGCAAAAAGGCATTGGGAGTGGCAGAGGAACTCCTTGTTGGGGAGAGCAGCTAGCAGCCCAATCTCCCTTGACCCTCAGCCCTCGGCCCTCCTACCATCCTCCGGTTCCCTCTTGCGGTTCCCAAAGCAGCCTAGCAATGCTCACGAAGTTGTGGCGAGCGATCAAGTTTTTGACCGCCTTGGCCCTGGTGCTGGCCCTGGTGGCTTTGGTGCTGTGGCACACTTGGGCCAGCGGACGGCTGGGCCGCTGGGTCCACGAAAAGCTCCAGGCTGCTTTGCCCCATCTGCGGGTGGAGTTGGGAGCCGTGCGATTGGAAGGGGGACAAAAACTCATCCTGGACCACTTGGCTCTTTGGGATCCCCAATTCTCCCCGGCTCCGCTGCTGGAAGTGGAAGAACTGGAATTGTGGACCCGATGGAATCTGGCTCAATGGGACCGGGGGCCCTTGGTTGTGGAAAAGGTCGTGGTGCGTCGGGCCCGAGTGCGCGTGCTTCGGGACAGACAAGGACGGTGGCACTTGGGCGCTTTGTGGCCTCCTCCTGCCTTGGCTGCACGCACCTCTTGCCAAGGGAACATCCAAGATGCCCTCGTGCTGCTGGTGGACCAAGGCACCGGCGAAACTCTTCAGGAGTTGGGACGACTGGAAGCCCAATTCATCAAATACCGCCCTGGCAACCAACGCCCCCCCTGGCAAGTGCAGGGGCAGCTTGTTGGCCAAAAGCTAGGGCGCGTGCAGTTTCACTGGGCTGGGGACCCTCGGGCTCCGTGGAGTCTTCAGGCTCAATGGGTTCAAATGGAGCTGGATTCCCAGTGGGCAGCACTTTTGCCGTTGCCAGCGGGGCGAGCTGAGGACTGGGGGCAGTGGAACTGTCGGGTCCGCGGCTCCCTACAAGTTGAAAAACGGCCCGATCCTCAAGCCCCTTGGAACTGGAAGCTGCAAGCCCAACTCACTCACGGGACTCTGGACCACCGCCGACTCCCCTATCCGTTGCGGGAGATTTCCGGACAAGTGGTCTGCACTCCCCAGCGACTGGAGTTGTCAGGCTTTCGGACGCGAAGCCGCCACACACGCATGGCCCTCTCAGGCCAGTTCCAGCTAGCCGATTGGGAACGCCCCGCCGGAACGATCCAGTTGGAAGTGAGCCGTTTGCTTGTCAACCAGCAGCTTTTGAAGCTGTTGCCGGGGGAGTTGTCCGGGCTGTGGGAACGCTTCCGACCCCAGGGAGAAGTGGACCTTCAGGCCCAAGTGGCTTGGGAACAAGGCCGCATGAGGGTTTCGCAGGCCACCGTGCACGCTTTGGGCTTAAGCTTCACCTACCACCGCTTGCCCTATCCGGTGCACAAGGCCACCGGAACACTTGTGCTTCAAGGGGAGCAGTTGCAGTTGGAGCTGCAAGGGCTGGCCGGGGGGCGCCCCTTGTGGGTCAGGGCCCAAGTGGAAAACCCAGGTCCCCAGTTCACTGGTTGGGTCCAAGTTCAGGGAAGCCGGCTCCCGGTGGATCAAACCCTACTTCAAGCTCTCCCTTCCAAGCCTCGTGCGGTAGTGCAATCGCTTCATCCCCAAGGGGTGGTTTCGTTTGCCTGCAAGTTCTGGCGCGATCACCCGAGTGAAAAACTGCAACGGCACATCACCGTAGAGGTCCAACAGGGTGCGATTCGCTATGAGAAGTTTCCCTATCGGGTGGAGAACATCCGGGGCACGCTGGAGTTGGTCAATCACCGGTGGCAATTTCGTCGCTTGCAAGGCTCGCACGGAAGATGTCGAATCACGGCCGAAGGAGCCCTGGGACTGGATCCCGACTCAGGACAATTGGAGCTGCGTCTGACCGGCTTGGCCTTGCCGCTGGACGAGGAGCTTCGGGCTGCTTTGCCTCCGGGAGTGCAGCGGTTTTGGGATCAGTTGCATCCCCAAGGCATGGCCGACATCACAGCTCAAGTCCGATGGCCCTTGAAAACCAAAAAGCTGGACCTGCTGGTGCAACTGGAGCCGGTGGGTCAGAGTGTTTCTATTGAGCCGGAACAGTTTCGCTACCGCTTGGCGGGCCTTCGGGGAAGGATCACTTACCGCAACGGTCGGGTGGAGTTTTCGCGGCTTCGGGCACGACACGAACGCATGCTCCTTCAGGCTCAAGGCTATGCCCTGCTTGGCCCCGACGGCTCCTGGCGGCTGGAACTTCAGCCCCTGGTGGCCCAACAAGTAATGCTGGACCGGCATTTGCAGCGGGCCTTGCCTTCGGCACTGCGCCAAGTGGCCACCACCCTGCGCCCCAATCGCCCCTTTGTCCTTCAAGGAAAACTCCTTTTGGAACACCGCCCTCAATCGCCCCATCCTTGGCAAGCCCAATGGGACCTGGAGTTCCTGCTCCAGCAGATGGATCTGCATGTGGGAGTCAAGGTAGAGGATGTGTATGGCTCGGTTCGGCTGCAAGGAGCTTGGGATGGGCGGCAGTTGGAGTGTCAGGGGCAGTTGGACCTGGAATGCTTGTTTTATCGCGGATGGCAATTCACTCAGGTCCGAGGGCCGTTTCGTGTGGGCCGGGACCGCATCTATCTGGGAGCGGCCCAAGCCCCACGCATGCAGCCTGGAAAACTTCCTCATCTGACTGCCCGATTTTACGACGGCCAGCTTTGGGCCGACGCCTGGGTGCTGTGGCATCCCCAGGTACGCTATTCCCTCCGAGCCCAAGTCCAGGAGGCATCCCTGGGCCGACTGGCTCGGGAGGTGCTTCCCACACGACAGCCTCTCTCGGGGAAACTCAACGCAGTGGTGCAGCTCCAAGGCCAAGGTGCCCAACTGGCTACCTTACGCGGATTGGGCACTTTGCATCTGCAAGAAGCCGACATCTATCAGCTCCCCCTGATGGTGGCCATGCTCAAGGTGTTGCGTCTCCGGTTGCCCAGTGCTACCGCGTTTACCAACAGTCACATTCGCTTTCGCATCCAGGGGTCGCACATCTATTTGGACCGCATTGACTTCAACGGCGATGCCGTTTCGCTCCTGGGAGCGGGGGAGGTGGGGTTGGATCGGCAGGTACGGTTGGTGTTTCGGGCCGAGGTGGGCCGCAGCGACCGACGATTGCCGGTGGTGGGCCCGTTGCTGGGAGCCGCTTCCCAGCAAATCGTGCGGCTGTATGTAGATGGCCCTTGGGACAACCCCCGAGTGCGCACGGAGCCTTTTCCCGGGGTGAACGACACTCTGCGGCGCATTCAGGCCCAACTCGATGCTCGGATTCCTCCGCCTGCCCAAGGTGCCAAGCCGCGTCCGGTGTTGCCCCGACTCCGCTACTGACCCCCCGCAGGAAAGAATCCCTCTTGTCTCTTGCCACCCCGCCTGCGATCAACTCCCCAAGGGCTCCGAAGTTTCAGCCTCTTGAGTGCACAGCAGCCCAAACTGAGCCAAGCCCAAGTGCTCCAACTGCTGCCAAGGAATCCAGCCTTCTGGGGTCCAGCCGCGCTGCAAATAGTAAAGTCGCTTGAGCCGTTCAAACCTCTGGCGAGAAAGCGGACCGGCGGTGGAAGTCCCCTGGGTGAAGAAACGCTCCGGCAGCGTGTCTTCCTGCGGCTGCCAGCCGCAAAGGATGTTGAACAGTTTTCGGGCAGTGATGATGCGTCGGGCTACTTGGTGAAGCCCTCCGGCAGTGAAGTGCCAGCCCGTGGTGGCCCAAAGCATCTCCGAAGCTGAGGCAAAAAAGTCCTCAAACACTCCTCGCAAGAACTTGCACAAAATCAGACTGTCCATCACGGCCGCGCGATCTTCGTGCCAGATGAGCCGCTGCACCAGTTCATTGTCGTTCTCGGGAGGCTGGGGAGAAAAATCCACCTCGTAAGCACTGGTGCGGTTGTGATCAGCTCCTCGGGTAGCCACGGCCATGGCCAGCGCGGCCGCCGGAAGCCGCCGAAGCTCGTAGCCGGGCAGTTCCAGCCCTTTGACTTGCGGAGCAATAGCCAAGGCTTCCGGCCCCAATTGCTCGGCCATGGCCCGAGTGCCCAAAGCCAACAGCTCTCCTACCCCTTGGCGTCGGACCATGAGTTCCAACGCGCGCCGCAGTGCCTCCGGACGGCCAAACTGCAACCAGGGCTCCTTCAGCCAGCCTCGCTGCACGCACTCCATAGCAAAAGCCACGGTGGCCCCGGTGCTGATTGTGTCCAGCCCCCAATGGTCGCAAAACCGTGCGGCCCAAAGCACCGTCTGGGGATCGCTGATCCCACACAAAGGACCCAGGGCATAAGCACTCTCATACTCCAATCTCACCCCGGGTTGATCTTCTTGGAGGGTGTAGCGATGATCGCAGCCGATGTTGCACACTTGGCAACTTTCGCGCACTTGGAGCGTTTGCGGTTGGAGCTGTTCGACCGACAAGGCGGTGGCGGCAGGAGAGGAACCTTTTTGGAAGTTTTCCGCAGGCAGCAGTCCCAGGCGGTTGAACACCGCCATGTTGGCCAAGGTGCCCAATTGGCGATATTTGGCCGTTTGAGGTCCTTGGGCAAGTTGGGCCAGCTTTCGGGCAAGTTGGGTCAGGACTTTCGGACGAGCCCAACGCACGCGCTGCTGCCCTCGCACGGCCAGGGCTTTGACACCCTTGGCTCCCAACACGGCTCCCGACCCGCCGCGTCCAGCATGCCGACCTTGGTGAGACAAGGTGGCAAAAGCGATCCCTCGTTCTCCGGCCGGACCTACCGCCAGCACGGCAAACTCTGGGCCCAAGCGTCGCCGCACTTCGGCTTGGGTTTGTTCACACGAACATCCGGCCAATTCAGGCACTGGGATCACCTGCACCCCTTGTGGCTCCACCACCACCAGCGAAAGCTCCCGAGCCGCTCCGCGCAGCACCAAAGCGTCGTATCCGGTCTGCTTGCCCACCAGAGCAAAAGTGCTGCTAGCCAGGGAGTCGTTGATGCGGTTTGTCAAAGGACTGCGGCCAACCACAGCAAACTTGGCTGAAGTGGTCAGAGGGCTGCTCACCAAGGGGGAGAAGACCAAAGCCAGGGGGGCTTCGGGTTCCAAAGCTGCCCAACGCCACGCTTCCAATTGGAGCATCAGCCACACGCCCAAGCCCACCCCGCCTATGTACTGGCACAACACTTCCTTGGACAGCTCGTGCTCTTGAGCAGAAGCTGTCTGAAGGTCCACCTCCAACCAACGGCCGTGGTAGCCAAAGGGCATAAGGGTCTGTCTTTGTTCCAGTGGGAATCGGGAATCCACTAAGCCCCCCCGGCGTCGGCACTGAGCAGCAGCACCACATCCCCGGGCCCAACCCGGTAGTGGGGATCTCGGGTAAAGCGCTGACCGTTGATGTTGACCATATAGCCAGGCAGCAACTTCCCTTGGCGAATGCACACTCCACGAAGCTGGGGCAACCGGTGCTCCAGTTGGCAAAGGACCTCTTGGAGCGAACCAGGTTGAACTTCCACCTGGCTCACCCCGGAGCACAATCGGGCGGTGCCAAACAGCTCCACAGTGACCATCACCGGCTGGGTTCACTAGGCCAACGGGGTTCTCCTTGTATGATAGGCCAAAGCCCCCAAAGGGCCTAGAAGCTTTCTTCTGTCCCCTGGGGGCAGGGTGAACCTTTTGCGTTCGTCATCTTTGCCTAACGCAGCAGGAGAACGAGCCATGAAGATGGTCCTGTTTCCGCCTGTGGAGGAGGAGCGGTTGCAGGCAATTCGTCAGGCAGCCGGTCCGATGGAGGTGATCAACGCGGCCACCGAAGCCCAAGCCGCCCAAGCAGTGCAAGAAGCCGATGCCTTTTTCGGCAAAATCACTCCTGGCATTCTGGCCCAGGCCCGACGACTGCGTTGGGTTCAGGCTCCCACCGCCAGCCTGGAGCACTACATTTTCCCTGAGCTGGTGGAGCACCCGTGCACACTGACCAACATGCGAGGGCTGTATGGAGATGTGATTGCCGATCATGTGATGGGTTATGTGCTGTGTTTTGCCCGAAATCTGCACATTTACCTGCGTCAGCAGTGGCAGAAGCGCTGGGCTCCTGTGGGCGGGGAGGAGAGCCGAAGCACATGGGAACACGGCCCTTGTCGGATTACGCCGATGGATCGGGCCCATTTGCACCTAAGTGATTGCACTTTGGGAGTGGTGGGAGTGGGGAGCATCGGCTCCGAAGTGGCTCGTCGTGCGGCGTGTTTTTCCATGCGCGTGTTGGGTATTGACCCCCGTCGCTCCACGCCCCCAGAAGGTATGCACCAGTTGCGCCCTGTGGAAGAGCTGTCCTGGCTGTTGCGCGAGTCGGACTTTGTGGTCATCGCCGCTCCCCACACTCCCAGAACCCAAGGTTGGTTTTCCCGAGAAGTGCTTCGGCAGATGAAGTCGTCAGCGTATTTGATTAATGTGGGCCGAGGGGCCGTCGTACCTTTGGACGATTTGGTGGAGGCCCTTCGGGCCGGAGAGCTGGCTGGAGCTGCCCTGGATGTGTTTGAAACCGAGCCGTTGCCTGCGGATCACCCGTTGTGGGAAATGCCCCAGGTGATCATCACCCCGCATGTGGCGGCCGCTTCGGTGCACATTGCCAGCCGACACTTGCAAACCCTGCTGGAGAACATCCGCCGGTTCGTGGCCGGAGAAGAGCTGAAAAACATCGTGGACAAAGCTCTGTGGTTCTGACGCGCCCAAGGCTTGTGCCAGATCGGAACAAACCCCACAGGGTTCAGAAAGCTTTAACCAAACCGTGGTCTTGCTTGGGTCTTGTGAAAGAAAAAAGTTCCCCGGGCCTGGATGACCCGGGGGAGCAGCTACGGGGCAAGAGATCATTGTTGGGGGCAGGGCTAGTAAGCTCCGTTGTTTCGCCGCGGAGGGCGTCGCGGGCGGAACGCCGGAGTGCGGTCCACCGTCTTGGCTCCGGGTCGCATGAACACCTCGGGATTGCTACCCACTCCGTAGCGGATCACCGGCTGGTAACGAGTCAACCCAATCTGATCTTTGAACTTCTCCAGCGTGATGACCTTCACACCCATCTGACGGGCCTGACGGTGCATCTGACTGAAGGCTTCTTGCATCTGTTCGGTGATGCGACCTACGACCAGGTATCGGGTATAAATGGTGATCTTGCCTTTTTGTTCCCCATCGGGAGCCAGTTCGGCGTCAATTTGGCCTCCGGCCAAGGCGATCATGCTTCGCACGGTTTCAATGTCGTCCACCCCGTCGCCGTCCAGGTCCATCTTGCCGGCCAAGGCGAACCGCTCCGAACGGCCCGGGTGCCACAACGAAGTGTAGATCACATCTCCACGAACGATCGGATCATAGACCGAATCCCGAAGGATACGAGCCGCAGCCAAGTGAGCGTCCAGGATTTGAATAACTTCTATTTCCCCCTTGGGTTCTTTACGGTCCACATCCACGGCTCGGGTATAGACATTGAATCGCAACTGAGGACGCAACCCATCGGCCTGACCCAAGTTGATCCACACCGTGCGGTCCCGAGCGTTGACAAACACAATCTCCCCGTCGGCCACTTCAAAGGTGTGGTTGAGCAATCCTTCGATGCGTTTGCTCAGTTCGTCGATTCGGGCCAGGTACTCTTGCTCTTTGGCCTGGAACTGCTGGCGAAGCCGGTTCATTTGGTTGTTAAGCTGGTTGATCTGATTGTTCTTTTGAGCCAAAGTCTGGCGGAGATTATTGATTTCGCGCAGGAACTGGGCTTCCTGTTCCTGGAACTGGCGTTCCCGGTCCACGAACTGGTTGTTGCGGTCTTGGAAGTTTTGGCTGGCCTGAGCGTAGCGGTTTTCGTCTTCGGTGCGTTGCTTTTGGATTTGGGCTTGAAGCTGGTCCAGGCGATTGCGCAACTCCACGAGTTGGTTGTTCAACTGGGTGTTGCGATCGGCCATGGCCACCAGCACATCCCGATAAGTCTGCTTTGCGTCCGGAAAAGTGGAGAAGAACTTTTCCCGATCCTGCTGGACTTGCTCGTTGATTTTGTTCAGTTCCTCCTGAGGGTCAAAGCCGAGGATTTCTTTGAGTTTTTCGTTTTCCTCTTGGAAACTTCGGGCAGCGGTTTCGGCTTCGGCTCGTTTCTGATCCGCCTCCTGAGCCGCCTGAGAAGCCTTGCTGTACTCGCTGAAGAAGTAAAAAGTGGTGATGCTCAAAATAATGGTCAGAAAGGCAAAAATAATCACCGCGATTTGCAGGGCCTGACTTTCGCTACGGGCCATGGGAATCCACTCCTTGCTGACAAAAGACCTCTTGCCCCGGATTGGGTTCAACCGGTCTCCCAACTCACTCAAGACAGAGTTGATTCTAATTGCCGCCGGAGAAAACTGTCAATCAAAAACCCTTCTGGAAGGTTTGGGGAAATGGACTGTCAGACTTGTTCTCCGTGATCGGAATGCGTTGTCGGCTCTTGCCAAAAGCGTCAGGATGGCTTGCTTGAACCCTCTCTGGCAGGGGATTAGCATAGAGGCAAGCTCACATCCCTCCCAACTTGCGACGAAAAAAGCGGAGGGTTGGCAGTTTTCGGTACTCGCAGCTTCAAGCCGCACAGTTCTTACAAACATTCTTGCTCCCCGGGAGAAAAAACGATGCGTGGTGGTGGAGTTGTGTTGGGCTGCTGGTTGATGATGTGTGCTGGAGTGCTGGCCCAATCACCCCAACAACGGGTCCTGGAAGACCTGCTGAGCACTGGTACCCATGCTTTCTACGCCGGGGAGGCTCAACGAGCTTACGAACTGCTCAGTCAGGCGATTCAGGCCGGGATAAAAGATCCTCGGGCTTATTACATGCGGGGAGTGGTTTTGGAGAGATTGGGACGGCCGCAACAGGCGGCTCGGGATTTCCGCCGTGCTGCGCAATTGGAGGTACTCGTGTCGGCCGATCCAGACGAGGTGGATTTGTTTTTGATGCGGGTGCAGGGGCGCGTTCGGGTCAAATTGGAGCGAATCCGCCGCCAAGTGAAGGTGGAGGCGTTGCGTCGGCTTCGGGCATGGGAGCGTGCCCGATATGAAGCCTTGCAGCGTCGCCAAAAAGAAGTTTCCATACCCGAGGGAACCCACCCTGATCCGCTGGCTGACCAAAGTGATCAGTTGGTTCTTCCGGCCGGTGGCGATTTGGGAGAGGGTGCTTCGGGGGCAGAGCGGCCATCCAGGCCCCAAACTCCTAGTACCCACTCCCGCCAACCTTCGGACCAGCCCTCCCCTGACAAACCTTCCCCCTCCGACCTTGGCAAGCGGCAAAAACTTCGCTCGGCGTTGTATGCCTTGGGTGAAGCTTTGCTGCCCAAGCTGCAAGTGCAGATTCCCGTGCCTGTGAAAAATCACCCTCCCCAGGAAAACAGCCAACCTTAAGCAGCCTGCGGACCTCCCGAAGGCAGGATGTTGGTTAGAATGCCGGCTCGGGAGCACAGGCTCCAAATTTGCCATCCTGCCGGTTATCCGGCTTCAATGTTGTGTGGCCGGAACTTTGCCTGGTCCTTGGAGACAAGGTAAGCTGCTCCAGGACCAAAAGGGAAGAAATGTGCCCGCCCTAGCGTTCCAGCCCGAGTGCTACTCGCCCCAATTGTCCACACAGGGGAGCGGAAGCTATGTGGAAGCGCATGCTTTGCTTGGTAGTCGTGGGATTGGTGGGGAGCGTGGCAACCAGCCCAGAGCTACTAAAGGCCGCTCCGCCCCAACTGACTGCTATCCAACCTCGGGGAGTGCAATTGGGCGCCACTACCCGGGTGACTTTTTCCGGGCGCAATCTTCAAGACTCACCTAAATTGCTGGCCACCTTTGCTGTGGCCGAAGCCAAGCTCATCTCGGCCAAGGCCAACCAGGTGGTGATGGACATCCGGCCTCAGGAGGGGGCGTTGCCAGGATTTCATCTGTTGTGGATCAGCACCGCCCAGGGGGTTTCCAATCCTGTGAGTGTGGCCGTGGATTACTTGCCCCAGCGCAACATGCAGCCTGTGGTGGAAGCTCTGCCCGTGGCGCTGAGCGGAGCGGTCAGTGGCACTCGGGTGCAAACGGTTCGCTTTCCTGGACAAAAGGGCCAGGTGCTCGTGGTGGATGTGGAAGCCCAACGACTCGGCTCCTCGTTGCGACCAGCAGTGGAACTTTTTGACCCTCGCGGTGTGCCCATCGGATACAGCCAGTGGATGCCCTCCCTGGAAGGCGATGCCCGGCTGGTGATCCGCTTGCCTGCCACGGGACAGTATGAGGTGAAGTTGCACGATGTGCTTTATCGGGGCGGAGGATTTTATCGGCTCAAGCTGGGCACGCTGCCGGTGGCGGATTTGGTATTTCCGCCTGTGGTGCAGCGTGGTCAGGCCACTTCTGTGCAGCTGTTGGGGCCTCATCCGCCCCAGGGGCACAGCACGGGGCAGAGCAAGGACCCTGCTTCCGGTTTGCTTGTGCCTTGGAAGCCTCAAGGGGTGGTGGCTCCCGTGCCTGGGGTGTTGCTTTCGGATTGGCCCCAGTTTCTGGAAACCCAGCTTCCCAAGAAACTTTCTCCCCCGTTGGGCATCAACGCTCGCCTGGAAGCACCTGGCCGAGTGGATCGGTTTGTCATTCGCGTGCGGCCGGGGATGCGTCTTCGGGCAGAAGTGCTGGGCCAACGAATTGGCTCCCCCCTGGATGCCGTGCTGACCGTTCAAGCCGTAGGGGGCAAAGGACTCGGTGCCTCCAACGACCAGCCCCAAACTCTGGACCCCCGCGTGGACTTTACCGTGCCCAAGGGCACCACCCAAGTAGCCCTGACAGTGCGCGATCAGTTGGGCCGGGGTGGCGAATCGTTCATCTATCACCTGCGCGTGCATCCTCTGCCCCATCCAGAAGTAAGTGCTCGGTTTGATCTTTCCCGTATTCTTGTGCCCCAGGGTAGCACGGCAGTGGTGGAGGTTCGCTTGACGCGGCGGGACTACTCCGGGGAGGTTCGCATCGTGCCCCAAGAGCTTCCCGCTGGTGTGCAAGTGCACAATAACATCGTTCCCCCGGGAGTGAATCGGGTGCTGATGGCTTTGACCGCCACGGGAGCATCCGCCGGTCAGGTTCAGCTTGTTCGGTGGCTGCTTCAAGATGACCAAGGACGCACGCTGGGCATGGTGAGCATCCCGGGACTGAAGGTGCCCCGGCACCCTTGGTTAGAAAACTATGTCGCGGTGGCCGTGGTTCCCGAACCGAAACTGCAAGTGGCCTGGGTTGCCCCAAAGCTCCCTCAAGCCCTGGAACGCGGCACCGTGGCTTCGCTGCCTGTGCAACTGATCCACCAAGGGACCTCGGGCCCTGTGCGACTGAAACTGCGCACCAGCCAGGAAGTTCCCACGGTCCAGGTCCGTCCGGGACAAAGGCGTCCTGATCGGAAAAAAGCCCTGCGGCTAGAGTCGCCGGTGGAAATTAGCCCTTCGGACCAGCAAGCCCTCGTGCCGGTGATCGTGCCGGCTTCGCTAAAAGAGCAACCCTATGACCTAGTAGTGGAAGCGGAGCTTCTCAGTGCAGACAAGAAGCGTGTGTTGGCCCGAGCCCTCACCAAACCTCTCCGCCTGGAGGTGGCCCGACTGGGCTTACAACTCCAACTGGCCCAAAACACGGTTCAGCTCCAGCCGCAAGGGTCGCCGGTGGTGGTCCAAGGCAAAGTGGCTCGCCAAGGGGGCTTCCGTGGCCCGGTGCAGGTCAAGCTGCAAGGGCTTCCCTCCTCCGGACCCGTGCCCCAAGCCGTGGTGCTTCCGGGCGAAGAAGAGTTTCGCCTGGTGCTTCGGGCCCCGGCCCAGTGGAAAGGCAAAACTTTCCAAGCCAAAGTGGTGGCCACAGGCCAAGTTGGACCCAAGCAAACTCTTGCCAGTTCCAACTCCCCGCAGCTTAAGCTCCAAGTGGCCGACAAGGTTCCGCAACAGCAGCTCGTGTGTGTGCTTGAAGACCATCAAGGAGTGGCTTCCTGGCTGGCCGAAAAACTTAAGCAATCCGTTCGGGTAGAGCGGATTGATGTTTATTCCGGCAGCGCTTCCCTGGAAGCCCCTGGGGGAAAACTCACCTTGGGCCAGCTTCCTTGGTTGCCGGTGGAGGTGGGCCAAAAGCCTGGCCAAGTGCGCCATCTGCGACTGGCCTGGAAAGCCCCCTTTGCCCAAAAAATCACGCTCCGCGCACTGGGCAAAAAAACGGCTCAAGACGGCAAAACCTCTCCCGTGGAGCTGAAGTGGGAGGCCACCTCAGGGAAAAACTCCCCCTTGCCTCTGCCTCGGGAGTGGACCGTGGTGGAGCAGGAGCTGGGCGACTGGAACGGAGTGCTTCTGGAGCAAATCGTCGTGGAAGCTGATCGGGGGCCGATTTGGGTGGATCATGTCTATCTGGCCGCCCAACCTGAGCACTTTGCCCAGTGTCCGGCTCCGCTGAAGCGCTCCGCACCGCTTCGGGTGTTTGAGGATGAGTCGGAGTTGGCCAGTCGGTTTGTGGATGGACGGGGCCAAACCCGAGCCGAGCGACAAGATGTGTACACAGGCCAAGTGGCCCTGCGCGTCACTCCTCCGCGCAGCTATGCCCCGCAACTGTGGCAAGGCTCTAGCGTGCCCATCCGCAAAAATCCCGGACCAGGCCAATACCGCTACATCTGCTTTGTGTGGAAGAAAGTGGGCGGAGATCAGATTTATCTGGAGGTGGGCCATGAAGGGCGTTTCGGACCTCGGCCCGGGGAGGACAAAGTCACCTTCCGCTATCGGGCCGGACCCGGCTCCTACCTCAACGCTCTGGAGGTAACCAAAGAGCTACCTACGGATTGGGTCCTCGTGGTACGCGATCTGTATGCCGACTTTGGGGAGTTTGAATTCACGGGGTTGGGCCTGACGCCCTTTAACGGACAAGGATTGTACGACCACATTTACTTGGGCAAGTCGCCCAAGGACTTTGAAGTGCTCAAGCTCCTGCGTCCTTAGTGCCAGAGAAGAAGGGACTTGACGGATGAGTCGCTGGGTGGCTGTGGCTCGGGTGGACGAGGTCCCGCCAGGGAAAGCCAAAGAATGCGTGGCCGAAGACCGCATCGTAGCACTGTTCAATGTCAACGGCACCTTTTATGCCCTGGACGGGGTGTGCCCTCATCAGGGAGGACCCTTGGGCCAGGGCACGCTCCAGGGCCATGTGGTCACTTGTCCCTGGCATGGGTGGCAGTTTGATGTCCGCACCGGACAGCACCAGATCAACTCCACCGTGCGTCAGCCCTCTTTTCCTGTGAAGGTGGAAGACGACCAGGTGTGG
>JAJRRR010000308.1 GCA_024279285.1 Planctomycetota bacterium | reverse complement strand
CAGCAGCGCACCGGCCCCTTGTCCCCCACGCCCCCAGTGCAGCAGCCGCTGCAAACTGCTGCACCCCCTGCTGCACCATTTCCCGGAACAGGGCAGAACCGCGTTGAAGTGCCTTCGGTGGGGAATTGCCCTAACCTGGAACCTGGTGGAACTTTGTTGCAAGTCTCGGAACCACAAGGACTTACGGAGTTGGGCGGCGCAGGATTCGAACCTGCGACCTCCACCGTGTGAGGATGGCGCTCTAACCAACTGAGCTAGCCGCCCTTGGGTGCTGGTTCATCCCTATTGTATCGGAATCGGCCAGCTTGTCACGAGGGTATTGAGCGGATTTCAGGGAATTGTCCACCCAGAAGGAAGACGAGACGGACATCCCAAAACAGCAGCTCCCCTGCCTGGGAATTCCCAAGGAACCAGATTGGCTCCCGGTCCCAGACTTACCCAACCCACACCTCCGCTTCAGCAGGTCCCCCTTCTGCGGAGCTATCAGATGGGCAGAGTGAAGCTGCCTGTTTTGTCTGGTGCCCAAGTGTTCTCTGACCGCCCACGACGAGCTTGAACCTCTGAGGCGGATAAGCTCTGCTCTTGCCAAGTGAGTCGGATCGGGCCAAAACAAAGTGGTCTCCCAGGCTTCAGTAAAGGACACGGCCATGCAAACCATCTACTTGGACTACAACGCCACCACGCCGGTGGCTCCCGCGGTGCGCGAAGCCATGCTCCCTTATCTGGAGCACCACTTCGGCAATCCATCCAGTGCGCACACCATAGGGCGCAAAGCTCACCAGGCCGTAGAGCAAGCCAGGGCCCAAATGGCTGCCCTGCTGGAAGTGGATCCGGAGGAGATCATCTTCACCTCCGGGGGCACCGAGGCCAACAACCTGGCCATCAAGGGGGTGGCTTTTCGCCACTGGGAGCGCAAAGGGCATGTGATCATCTCGGCTTTGGAACATCCGGCGGTGGTCCAGCCGGTGGAGTTTTTGCGGAGGCACGGGTTTGAAGTTTCGGTGGTGCCTTGCAACGGCGATGGCTGGGTGGACCCCAACGAAGTGCTGGCCCAAATGCGGCCCAACACCATCCTGGTCAGCATCATGCACGCCAACAACGAAATTGGCTCTTTGCAGTCCATTGCCGAGATTTCGGAGATTTGTCGTGATCGGGGCGTGTTGTTGCACACCGACGCGGCTCAAAGCGTTGGCAAAGTGGAAGTGACCGTACCCCATTTGGGCGTGGATCTGCTTTCAGTGGCTGGACACAAGATGTACGCGCCCAAGGGAGTGGGAGCTTTGTATGTTCGTCGGGGCGTGGAGCTGGAACCGGTGTTGCATGGAGCAGGACACGAGCGAGGGTTGCGCCCAGGGACGGAAAATGTCCCTTACATCGTGGCCCTGGGTCAGGCTGCCCAGCTTGTGCGTGAAAACTTGTCCCCGGTCATGGATCGCATGGCCTACTTGCGCGATCAGCTTTGGGAGCGCTTGGTGGCCGGGATCGGGTCGGAGCTGACGGCCAACGCCATGCGCACCGCCCGATTGCCTAACACCCTCTCGGTCAACTTTCCCCGAGTGCGCGCCCCAGAACTGTTGGCTCGCTGTCCTGGCTTGTGCGCTTCTACTGGAGCAGCTTGCCACAGTGGGGAGGGGGGCATTTCGGCGGTGCTTCGGGCCATCGGGCTTTCGCCCCAAGTGGCCCAAGGTACGGTTCGGCTTTCGGTAGGCTGGTACACCACAGAGGAAGAAATCCAGCAAGCCGCCCAATGGCTGGTTCAAGCCTGGCATGAGTTGACCGATTCGGCATCCTCTGGATGAGCAAAGCAAACATCTTTTGGAGTTTCAGCCGCAGGTGGAAACGATGAACTTTTCAGCAACCCCTTCCGAACTGCCGCTTCGGCCTGTGGAAGAGCTGTTGGACGCATCCAGCCGATGGTACGAAGTGGCCCAAGTGCACGAGATTCCCACGCCGGCTTTGTTGGTGTTTCCCCAGCGCGTGCAGGAGAACATCCGCCGCATGATCCAGATGGCCCAAGATCCCAAGCGCCTGGTGCCGCATGTCAAAACTCACAAGTGCTCCCAAGTGGTGCAAATGCAACTGGCTGCTGGCATCCGCCGGTTCAAAGCCGCTACGGTGGCCGAAGCTGAAATGACCGCCCGATGCGGTCCTGATGAAGTGATCCTGGCCACTCAACCGGTGGGACCTCATGTGCTGCGTCTGGCCCAACTGGCTCAGCGCTATCCCCAGGTGCAAGTCAGCGCCGTGGTGGATCACCCTCAAGTGGTGGAACAACTCGGTCAGGCAGCTGCCAAGCAAGAGGTGCGATTGGGGGTGTATTGGGACTTGGACCCTGGTTTGGGTCGCACCGGGGTACGCACTTGGCAACAGGTGCTTCAGCTTCAGGAAGCCCTGGAGCGGCAAAAGTGTCTGCACCTTCGGGGCGTGCATGTTTACGACGGCCAAATGGGCAAGCTTTCCCCGCAGCAGCGCGAGCCGGCGGTGGAGCAGATTTGGCAGTGGCTCACTCCGTTGGTAGCGCGGCTGCAAGCTCGGGCCGGAAAGGTAGAAATTGTGGTCGGAGGATCGCCTAGTTTTCCCTATCATGCTCGTCGGGAACAAGCGCTTTGCAGCCCCGGCACCACGCTTTATTGGGACTTAAACTACGGTCATCGCGTCCCCGAGGTGGACTTCCTGCTGGCAGCCGTGTTGGTCACCCGGGTGCTGAGCCGTCCAGGGCCGGATGTAGTCACCTTGGACTTGGGCACCAAAGCTCTGTGTCCGGACCTGCCTCGCCGATTGGAGCTTTTCCCCACCCTTGGGACCGAAATGCTCCTGCACAACGAAGAACACTTGGTGCTGCACATGCCCCAGCCGTGCGATTGGGAGCCTGGCCAAGTGGTGTATGCAGCCCCCTACCACATCTGTCCCACGGTGGCCTTGCACGACGAGGTTTGGGTGGTGGAAGGAGGGCAGGTGCAAGGGCGCTGGCCCGTGGAAGCCCGTCGCCGACGCTTGGAACTCTAATGGGACCGATTCCCCTGCGAATCCGCTCCACTTTCAATTACCATAGAACCAAAACGGCCTCTTGGCCGAGACGCCAGATCACCTCCTTGCAGGAGCCAAAGGGTAGGAGCAGTGTTGCTCATTGGGCCGGTTTTTAGTCGTGAAGCGGTTACCGCTCCCCGACGGTTGCGTTTTTATCTGGCTCGAACCGTGTACTTGGGAGCGTTTTGGCTTTTGCTCAACACGGCCTGGCTGGTTTTGACCGGGACTCAAATTGTGCGTAATGTGGGCGACTTGGCCCGATTCGGCAACATCACCTTTCACATCTTGGCCCCCTTGCAACTGGTGGTGGTGCTGTTTTTTGCGGCGTTGTCGGCAGCAGCTTCGGTCAGCCAGGAAAAGGATCGTCGCACCCTGGTGTTGCTGCTGCTGACGCGGCTTCGGGATCGAGAGATCGTGCTGGGCAAGGTGGGAGCCAGTGCCTTGCATGTGATCACGCTGGTGCTGTGTGCCGTGCCGCTGTTTTTGTTTTTGTCGCTTCTGGGAGGGGTG
>JAJRRR010000307.1 GCA_024279285.1 Planctomycetota bacterium | reverse complement strand
ACCGATCATGTGGGCATCGGGACCGATCTGGACGGAGGGTTCGGCAAGGAGCAGTGTCCCTTGGACCTGGACACCATCGCCGATTTGCAAAAGCTGCCCGAGATGCTCTCCCAACGCGGCTACTCCGACCAGGACATTGAAAAGATCATGTATCGCAACTTTGTGAACTTCCTGCTGCGAGTGTGGCAGTAACTTTCCTGGGAACATGATAGCTACACACCATTGTGCAGAAGGAGCAAAACATGCGCGCTGGAGCGATTTGGGGTGTGGTGGGGATTTGGGTGCTCGGTGGGGGCTGGGCACAAGCTCAACTTTCCCCACGGCAAGTGCCGGAGTTTGACCTGCGCGTGCGAGTGCTTCGCTGGGGCGGCGGGCCTACCCCTGCAGAGCAGAAATTCTCGTTCACTTGGGAAACCTTTCGCATCGCGGAGGCAGTACCTGGCTCCCAATGGTCACCGTGGTTTGAAGTGCGTCGGAAACAGATCGCTGCGATCCTGAAACGCTATCCCAACTCCTACTTGCGCCGCTGGCCGATGGTGGCCCGAGTGGGAGTGCGTCCGGTTCGCGATCCCATGCAAGTGGAAGTCCAAGTGCGGTTTGTAGAAAACGGCCAGAGTTTTTTGCTTCACGGGGAGCTGTTCGGTCCTTATCTGGGCATGCTCGTGTGGCGCAAAGGGTTTGGAGGCGAGCCTCAAGTGGCCACCTCGGCCCAGTACAACCAGCGTTATTGGGACACTTTTGACCGGGTAAAGATTGCTCCCCAGGATCGCCCTCGCAAGTTCGTCATTGTGGATCGCTACATCGGGTTGGACCACGATCGTCGGGCATGGTCGGAGGGATTTCAACGCCTGGCCCGAGCCGGATTCACGGCTCTGATGGTTCCCCCTTCAGAAAAGCTGCGGGAGCTTTTCGAGCAAACCGGCATGAAGCGCATTGCCTGGGCGGTGTACGCTCCGCCGGGGTACGCTTTTGACTACGATCCTCGGGTCAACCCGGAATCCATAGAGCGTTGGGCTCAAAGTCTGGCTGCCAACTACCACAAAGCTGGTTTCCAGCCCCAGCAGATGGCCTTGTTTGCCATGTCGGACGAGCCGGGCTGGTACTATCCGAGCATGTTTCGCGCCCTGCGTAGGACCCCGGAAGGATTAAAACGCTTTAGGCTTTACTTGCAACAAAGAGGACTGCAACCGCAGGACCTGGGCTGTAGGAGCTGGGAGGAGGTGTTTCCCTTGGGCCCCAGTGGGGTGGGGGCGCTAGAGAGCAAGCGGTTGTATTACTGGACGATGAGGTTTTTCCCTTGGGATTCGGCTCGGCACTTTGCCCGGTGCAGTGCCGCTTTGCGCCGTGCGTTTCATGAGCCGATGCCCGTGGTGACGAATTGGAACTTTTTCGCCGGCCGGTTTTTCGTGCCAGGGCCCGTGGCCAACAATCCCGACAAAACCCACCCTGACGCCTCCATGGGCGGCCACGATTGGTACGAATATGCCCGATTGGGCGGCACCAACATGCTGTGGACTGAAGACTGGTTTGGCGACGATCGGGCATATCAATGGTCGTTCTACCTGGCCCGATTACGCACCGCCGCCCGGAGTGCCGGCCTGGAGTTTGGCAGCTATGTCATCCCTCGTACAGCCGGAGGGCGTCGGCGAGGAATCACGCAAAAAGTGTTGTCCATCGTGGGCCAGGGTGGAAAGGCCATTAAGTACTTTGTGTTTGGGCCCGAGTATGTCTTCCCAGGCAATTGCTACTCCGAACGCGTCCAAGTGCTGCCTGAGATGGTTGAGGCTCATCGGGCCATTGGGCGCATGGAGGAGTTGCTTTGGCCTGGTCGAATGCCCGTGCCCCAGGTGGCACTACTGCATTCCCGAAGCTCTCAGCCCTGGGACGCCCTGGCCGCCAAGAGCCAAAAGGTGCAAATCCAAGGAGCCACCAACACTCACATGAACGCTCGCCGCACCGGATACATGGCCGAGCTGTTTGACCTTTATCTGGCTTTGCAGCACGCCAACATCCCGGCTGATGTCATTGACGAAGACATGCTCACTGCCGAAGGACTGAAGCCCTATCGGGTCCTGTATATCACAGGCCCCGACCTTCCACGCTCTTGCCAAGAAGAAGTCGTTCGTTGGGTGCGTGGAGGGGGAGTGGTGGTTTTGGTCCCTGGGGCTGCTCATTGGGACCGCTATCACGAACCCTGCCGACTGATCTACCAGGCCGCCGCCATCCAAAGCTCCCCGGTGCCCAGGCGATTCTATGCCAATGTGAGGTGGGAAAAGTCCAACGGAAAAGGGCGTGGACCCTGGGGAGAGTTTTCCGATGCGGGGCCTCGGGCCAAGCTGAGTGCCCCTGAGGGTAAAGTCCTGGCCCGATTCGCCAACGGCCAACCGGCGGTGGTAGTGGCCTCCTTGGGCCAAGGCCAAGTGGTGGCGTTCGGTTGGTGGCCAGGGCTTTCCTACTGGAAAAGCTGGACCCGACGCCGGCAGGGCCTGCCGGTGGGATTCTCCGCGGCTATTCGTTCCTGGATCACTTGGCCGGTGCTGAAGCTGGCCGCAGTGAAACCTTGGGTCCAATGCAGTGTGCCTTTGGTGGAAGCCCTTGTGTTGAAAAGCGAGCGTGGGGTCGTTCTTACCCTGCTCAACTGGTCCGGACGCCCTTGGTCTCAAGTCCGGTTGAGCGTTCGGTTGGAGTTTGAACCTCGGCGAGTAGAGGCATTCTGGGCCAAGCAAGTGCCAATCCAACGCACTCCCGAAGGCGTGGAGCTTCAAGTGCCTCTGGAAGAATACGAGCTAATCGGACTTTTCCGCCAAGCGGAACCGAGCAAGTAGCTTCACTCCCGCCAGGAGCTTCCGCTCCGGCTCGGCTTGCGACTTGCAGCGCATGAAATGAGCGCTGATTCTTGGTTCGGCGCTTGAGTGCAAGTGGCGGCGTGGTTGTTTT
>JAJRRR010000306.1 GCA_024279285.1 Planctomycetota bacterium | reverse complement strand
CTAAACTGATCGTCATGCTGGCCGACCGCTGGGTAGCCCGACAACACTTCCAAAAAGCCATTCCTTGGCTGGAGGAGGCTATTCAGCTTGACTCCTCGTTGGCCGAAACTTATGCCCTGCTGGGGCTAGCTTACGCCGGGATGAAGCGAGCCCAAGACGCAGTCCAGGCTTTCCGCGAAGCGTTGAAACGGGAACCGAAGCGAATCAGCGTGATCAAAAACCTGGGCTGGATTCTGTTGATGTCCAAAGACCCTCAGGCCCGGGATCCTCAAGAAGCTCTCCGGTTGGGTAAACAAGCGGTTGAGCTTGCTCCAGGGGATGCTGAAGCCTGGGACCTGTTGGCCAAAGCCTACCTCTTGCATCGCCGGTTTCGTGAAGCGGTTCGCACTTACGAACGAGCAGCGGCGGCCATGGCCCAACGCAACCGCCCTGAAGTGGCTCAACACTTCTTCCAACTGGCCGCACGCATTCGTCAACTGGTGCCTTCAGGATCCGCCCAATCCGCTTCGCCCTAGCCGTCCGGGTTGAACTTGGCTGGAGGTGGGGATTTTGGTTCTTTCCCGTTGCAACCGGCTCCGGGGCCGATAAAGTTTCCACTGTGGCCTTTGGGCCCAAGGTTCTTCCTGTTCCCCTGGTGAAAATCCAAGTTCAATATGCCTAAGCCATCTTCACCGCCGATTCGGATAGGGATCGTGGGCGCTGGAGCCGTAACGGCTTATCACCATGTGCCGGCCCTGCGATTGGACCCTCGGGCTGAGTTGGTGGCCCTGTGCGATTCCAACGCCGAGTTGCTTCAGCAGCGAGCCAGCCAATGGGATGTGCCGTGGACCACCACCGATCCCCAACAACTGTGCCAACACGAACAGGTGGATGCCGTGGTGGTGGCCACTCCCAACCACACCCACGCTCCCATCACCCTGGCTGCCCTGGAAGCCGGCAAACATGTGATGTGCGAAAAGCCGCTGGGCCTTTCGGCTCAAGAAGCACTTCGGATGCTCCAGGCCGCTCAAAAGGCCGATGTGGTCCACATGACCGCATTCACTTATCGGTTTGCTCCCAGCATGAAATATCTGCGGCATTTGCTTCGCACAGGAGCGTTGGGCCAACCGCGACACTTTCGTTCTCAGCGTTTTCTGGACTGGCCGGAGACAAGCTGGGGCTGGCGACAGTATCGCTCCACCGCCGGAGCCGGAGATCTTTATGACATGACCATCCATCGGATTGACTTTGCGATGGACTTGTTGGGTCCGTTGGAAAAAGTCTGCGGAGCTGTGGCCCGATTGGTTCCCCGCGATAACACCCCCGAGGGCCAGCCTTGCCCTCCTTCGGAAGTGGACGACTGGTCGGCCATACTGGGGTTTTTCCGCAGTGGGACCACGGGAGTGTGGGAAGGGACCACTTTGGCCAAGGGCTATCACTTGCGAGGTTTTGGCCACGACTGGGCTGAAGTCAACGGCTCAGAAGCCACGGCCATCTATCGGCTCCATGAGCCGAATGTGATCCTGATCGGTCGCCACGGGGAGGATTTCCAGCCTCGCAGTGTGCCGGTGGAGTTCCTCAAACCCCAGGACAGCCCTCGGCCCACCGAAGGCGACGACCCGGCCACCCTGTTCCGCTACGACCTGATGTGGGAATGCGTCTCGGCCATCATCCAGGGACGCGAGGCTGTGCCGAGCTTTCAGGACGGTTATCGGGCTCAAGTGGTGGCCGACGCCGTGCTCCAAAGCCACCAGGAAGGCCGATGGATCACATTGCCCCCATGGGACTGATCCTTAGCGGGCTTGGCGATCTTGAGAAGAACGCAACACCAATTGAGCCCAAACCGGCCAGTGGTCCGAAGGGTACACAGGTCCTGCATATCCATTGAGAATCTCCGCCTGGCGCACCTCCCAAGGACCCTGAACCAACACATAGTCAATTTTCTCCCCGCTGCGTTTGCCTTCAAAAGCATTAAAGGTGCCCACTTGGGTGGCTCGCGGATGCACCAGGCGAAAGGTGTCTTTCATGTTCACCGGGCTGGCATGGGCTCCGCACAAGTACCGCACCGGGTAGGAGTCCTCTCCGGCGTTCAGATCGCCGGTGAGGATGACCGGCTCGTCGGCAGTCCATTGGGCGATTCGCTGGGCGAGGGCTTGGGCACTTCGGTCTCGGGCCGCAGCGCTGGCGTGGTCAAAGTGGGTGTTGAACACCCACACTGCCTGAGCGGTCTTTTTGTGGACGAATCGGGCCCAAGTCACCACCCGAGGAATCCGGTTGCCCCAACTGGTTGAGCCCGGCACATCAGGCGTATCGGAGAGCCAGAAAGTTCCGGCTCGGGCCACTGCCCAACGCCGAAAGTCATAGAGCAAAGCCGCGTATTCTCCTTGGGTGCGGCCGTCTTGGCGACCCACACCAATTTCGGCCAGATGGGGCAAAGCCGACTCCAGCTCATCCAACTGAAAACGCAATGCCTCCTGAAGTCCCACAAAATCCCACTCCCGAGTTCGCAACACCTCCAGCACCAACCTTCGCCGATGAGGCCAGGCGTTGGGCCCATCCGGCGCCCGACCATACCGAATGTTGAAACTCAACACCCGCACCACAATCTCGGGCTGATTCCGTTGGGCCTCGCACACAGTCAGCCACCCTGCCCACACCATCGCCGCGCAGATCATCTTCCCGCTCCACCCTAGACCTCTCATCTTTGCACTCCTCTTGGACAATTCTTGGCCTGACCACTTGGCTTATTCGATTGCCCTACTATATTTTGCCCCGAAGAACGAATACAGTCTTACAGGGACCGTTGGGGCCTTGAGGCATTTCGCAGAGGATTTTCCCATGACCGAAATCGACCAGTTTGAAAGTGTGTTCAAAGCGGCGGCCAAGCCGGTGTTTCAGTACCGGCCGCCTCGTTGGGATCAGGCCCTGTTGGTCACCGACCTGGCCCCCCAGGCTTCTGAGCAACTTCTGGAGCAGGTTCGGGCCTTTTTGCAAGTGTTGGGTCAAACCCAATGGCAGATCCTCTCCGGTGGGGAGTTGGAGTCGGTTGGGAAGCTGTTGGAGGTGCTTCAGCAGCGGCAGCCGCAGTTGGTCTGCACCTATCGCAACTTGCACACCCAAGCTTGGCAATGGCCCTACAGCCTGGGCGACTATGTGGATGTTCTCGTGCAGCACACCGAAGTGCCGGTGCTGTTGATTCCTCATCCCCAGCATTCCCAGTTCGCCTTGCCGGACAACACCGATCGGGTGATGGTCGTTACCGACCACTTGACAGGAGACGATCAAACGGTTTCGGCTGCTGCTAGTTTAACCACTCCCGGGGGCATTCTCGTTCTGACCCACATTGAAGACGAAACCATTTTTCGTCGCTACATGGAGGTAATTTCCAAGATTCCCGAAATTGATACCGAAACCGCCCAAACCACCATCCATCGCCAGCTTCTCAAAGAACCGGCCGATTACATCCAATCTTGCCAACAAGGGCTGGAACACTTGAATGGAAAACTCCAAGTAAAGAGCGTGGTCCGCATGGGCCAGCCGTTGACGGAGTATCGCCGCCTGATAGAAGAACACACGGCCGATTTGCTGGTGTTTCCGGCCACCGAGCCGACGATGGCCGCCATGGCTCCGTTGGCCTATGCCTTGGCGGTGGAAATGCGACACCTGCCCCTTTTGCTGCTTTAGCCCTCCAGGGAAACACCCGCCGACAAACCGAGTTGTTCCCTAGTATCCATTGGCCGACCAAGGAGCACCTGGGCATGAACACGCTGAGCCTGTTGGCAGCCGAAGTGGCAAGTGCTTCCTCGGTGCAAGAAACTGCGGAGCATGTCTCCTCGGGAGTGACGGCGCTGTTTGCCGTGCTGTTGGTGGCTTTGATTGTGGCCCTGGCTTTGGAAGAGAAACTCCATGCCAAAAAATCGGTCATTGCCGGATTTTTCGCCATGATCTGCCTGCTGGCCGGGGCGTGGTTCGGGTTCCTGCCCTTTGAGCCCGTGGTGGTCGGCAGTCGGACCGGGGAAGTGCCTACGATTCACATTGGAGGTCACGAAGTGCCCTTGCCGGTCTATGTGCCGGCTATTGATTGGGAAGTGCTGGCCATCATCTTCGGGGCCAGTTTGTTCGTGGATGTGGTTTCACGCAGTGGGCTTTTCTCCTGGATCGCCATCAAAGTGACCAAAGCCACCCGAGGGGATCCTTTCTGGTTGCTGATTGCCTACGGGCTGCTGACCGTGGTGTTTTCGGCCGTGCTGAACAATGTAACGGCCATGATCATCATCGGCTCGTTGACGGCTGTTTCGCTGGAGAAGTTGGGCCGGACGGACAAGCTGTTGGGATTTCTGCTCATCGAAGGCTTGCTGACCAATGTGGGAGGACTGCTGACGCTGATCAGCTCGGTGCCCAATATCATCGTGGGCACGGCAGCCGGGATTTCGTTTGTGGAGTTTTTCCTGCGCAGCGGGCCCTTTGTGCTTTTGGCCGCCGTGGGCACGGTGCTTTTGGGAGCCCGGCTGTTTGGAATCCGTCCTTTACGCGATCCGGCTCAACGCCAGCAAGCCGCCCTGATGGTCTCCGGATTTGACGAAAACAACGACATCACCAGCCCTGGGTTCTTCTACTTCTCGGCCGTGATGACCGTGTTGTTCATCGGCACCATTGCCGGGGCTTCGGTGTTGCCGCTGATCAAGGACTTGCGCATGGGTTTTGTGGCCCTAAGTTTTGCCGGGGTGATGCTGCTGAAGTACAAACATGTGGCTGATCGGTTTTACAAGGCCATCGATTGGGACCTATTAGGCTTTTTCGCTGCGTTGTTTGTGGTGATTTATGTGATGGAGCATGCCCAGGTGCTTCATGCTTTGGGTCAAGCGGTGCAGAAGGTGGTGAATTTCCATTCTCCGGGCACTTGGGACTTGAGTGTTCTGTTGGTGGGTTCGGCTGCCGTCAGTTCGGTGACGGACAACATTCCACTGGCGGCCATGCTGGCTCAGATTCTCAAAGCTGCCGGAGTGCCAGGCGATTCGGCCCTGTGGTGGTCGGTGATCTTTGGGGCCAACTTGGGCGGGAACCTCACGCCCATCGGCTCCGCCTCCACCCTGGTGGCTGTGACCATTATGCACAAGCACCAGATCCCCATGAGCTTTGCCCAGTTTGTCAAAACCGCTGCCCCTTACGCTGCAGCCCAACTGGCCTTGGCCTTGTTGTATGTGCTGATCTTTTTAAGCTAAAGAGGCATCCCCTGCGGCAAAGGAGCAAGCGATGGGCTGGTTTGACGGCAAGTGCGGTTTGATCCTGGGTGTGTTCAATCGGCAATCGATAGCCTGGGCCATAGCCGAGCAGATTTTAAGCCAAGGGGGCCAATGTGGGTTTTCCTATCTGCCGGATCGCCCCGATGCTCCCAGGCCCAAAAACCGCGCCCGAGTGGAAAAGCTTATCCAGGACCACCCAGGAGCCAAGTTCCTGGCCCCGATGGATGTGACGCGCGACGAGGACATTCAGTCCTTTATGGAACAAGCTCGGGAACAGTTTGGGCAAATTGACTTTTTGCTTCATTCCATCGCTTTTGCTCCACCGGAGGATTTGCGTCGGGACACGGTGGACACTTCCCGGCAGGGATTTCACACGGCGATGGACATCAGTGCTTATAGTCTGATTGCGGTGGTGCGTGAGGCCCGACCTTTGCTGAAAAATCCCTCGGCCGTGCTGACGATGAGCTACTTTGGCGGGGAGAAAGCCGTGCCGGGGTACAATGTCATGGGCGTGTGCAAGGCCGCCCTGGAAGCCATCGTGCGCTATCTGGCCTACGAGCTTGGTCCTCAGGGAATCCGCGTCAATGCCCTCAGTGCAGGTCCTTTGCAGACGGTCTCGGGTCGCGGAGCAGGAGTGGACCGGATGCTCAAGCTCTACGAAGCCATGGCCCCCTTGGGCCGAAATATCACCCATGAGGAGGTAGGTCGCGTGGGAGCCTTCCTCCTGTCGGACTGGTCCCAGGGCATCACGGCCGAAGTGCTTCATGTAGATGCGGGCTACAACGCGATGGGCTCTCCCGGTCGGCTGCTTCAACGCCTGGAGGCGGAAAGTTCCCAGTAGAAATCTCCGGCTTGGTTCAGTTTCCCAGCGGGGTTTTACCCAGGCAGCCACGGTTAAAAGTTCCTGCCTTGGGCTGAAATGACAAGTCGCGCCACCTTGGGGGCAAAACTTTGCTTGTTCTCTTTTGGAGTTGATTTGCTTTTCTGCTTCTCAGGGGAGAAAATCATTAGCCCTTGCAGATTTCCGGGTCCTGTTTCCTGAGCAATTTCCTTGCAGAGGGGACAAAGGAGAGCCGAGCTGTGGGTCCTTGGGTGGTGCTGGCCGCAGGGGTGGTGGTCGTGGTGGGCGGGATACTGTGGCTGCGCGTGCCACCGTTTGTGGCTCTGGTGGTGGCGGCTCTGATCGTCGGCGCTGCTTCAGACCCTCTGGCCGCCCGACGCTACCTGATGGACCGCGTGGCCGGAGAAGTGCTTGCTCAGAAAAATCCGATCCTACCCAACTCAGCACGGCAAGTGCTCGTTCGCTTGCCCCAGCAAACCGCAGCCCAACCAGGCATGGTGCTCTGGAGCTACCCGCGCCAGTGGCCAATGCCGCTCCAAAACCCCCAAGCCCGACTGGTTCTCCTGACTCCCAAAGAGCCAGCAAATCAGCAATGGATTGCCCGAGTTGTCCAAGGTTCCGTGGAAGTTGCCGATCGCGTGGTTCATCCCAACCAGTGGCGGCAAGTCCGGCAACAAATGGAACAACCGGTGGCGGTTCGGGTGGCGGAGGCCATGGGCAAGACTTTTGGCCGCATCGGGCTTTTAATCGCCCTGGCTGCCGTGGTGGGACGAGTGATGCTGGAAAGCGGAGCGGCCCGAGCCGTCGTAGATGCCCTGACCCGATGGCTGGGTGAAACTCGGGCGGCATTGGCCTTCCTGGTGGGAGGGTTCGTGCTGGGCATCCCGGTGTTTTTTGACACCGTGTTTTTTCTGATGATCCCTTTGGGCAAAGCCCTGGGAATCAAACACCCGCGACGCTATTTGCTTTATGTGCTGAGCATTGTTGCCGGAGGGACGATGGCCCATTCCTTGGTCCCGCCCACCCCAGGACCGCTCTTTGTGGCTGAGGAGCTCGGGGTGGACTTGGGCACGATGATCCTGGGCGGATGCGTGGTGGGAGCGTTTTGTGCTGCTTATGGATACCTGCATGCTCATTGGGCCAACCGGCGCTGGCCGGTGCCGGTGCGAGACGAAGCGGAGGTTTCCGCCCCCAAGCAAAAGGGCCCCGAAGGCCCTAGGCCGCCGGTGGCCTTGGCAGCGCTACCGATCTTGTTGCCGGTGGCTTTGCTCGTGGCCGGATCGTTGACCAAACAGTTGGTCCCTGACGAAGTGCCTCAACCCTGGAACACTATAGCTCAACTTGTCGTTGCCCTGGGTGAGAAGAACCTGGCCCTGCTGGTGGCCGCTGCGGCAGCCTTGGCACTGTGGCTGCTATGGCATCGGCCTGCTCGGCAAACGGTTCAACAAGTGTTGCAGCAAGCTTTGAGCAGTGCCGGGATGATTATTTTGATCACTTCGGCCGGCGGGGCGTTTGGGGCCATGCTCCAGCAAAGTGGAATTGCCTTGGAAGTGCAACGCCTGGTTCCTCAGGCTTCGGCCTGGTGGTTGCTTCCCGTGGCCTTTGGCATCACCACCTTGGTGCGTACCGCCCAGGGATCGGCCACGGTGGCCATGATCACCGCCGTGGGAATTGTGGCCGGTCCGGCTCAACAGCTCCAATTGCCCTATCATCCCTTGTATCTGGCCCTGGCCATCGGCGCCGGTTCCAAACCCTTGGCCTGGATGAACGACAGCGGGTTTTGGGTCATTTGTCGCATGAGCGGGATGAGCGAAGCCGAAGCTCTCAAAACCCTCACTCCCATGACGGCCATCATGGGCGTGGTGGGACTGGCGGTGGTGATGCTGGGAGCGTGGCTGGTGCCGCTGGTGCCATAGTGGGTTCCACGGAGATGCTTTGCAAATAGGGTGGCCTTGCCTTCACGAAGAAGTGCCTGCTTAGGCGACGGTGGTCAAGGGCTCACACTTTGCGGAGATCGCCAGGGGAGGATGGGCCGCACGGGTTTGGCTCCCGAGCCAGGTTGCAATGCCCCGCGCACGCCCAGTACGCTCGGGTCGCGGGCAATCCGATCGCTGAAAACCCGAGCATCGTAAAGCAGCGGACGAAGCTCAATGGTTAACCGATTCAGGTTTCGGGTCAGCTCCACCAGATTGTCATAAAGCTGAGGGTCGCGCATCAATCGGCCCAAGGTCCCTTGCTGCTGGTTGATCCGTTCGGAAAACAACACCAGGTTCTCCATCAATCGGTCCAACTGATCGGCGCTGCGGCCTAGCTTAACGAACAACCGATCGGCGTTGGCCAGCATTTGCTCGCCCCGGCGGCCCAGCGGTTCGGTGAACCGTTCCAGATGATCCAGGTTGCGGTTGGCTTTGGCCAGGGTTTGTTGCAGCATGCGGATGGTGGATCGGGCTTCCTGGAGCACTTGGGGGAGTTGTTCCAGGCTTTGTTGAAGTTGGGTGCGCAGTTGAGGATCGCCGGCTAGGTGCTCCACGGCTTGAGCAGCTTCGCGGAACTGGTCTAAGGCTTGTTCGGATTTTTCCAGCAGTCGGGCGAAGCGCTCGTTGTTCTGCTCCAGAAAGCGGCTGATCTGCACTGCCACCCGGTCAATGTCGCGGCTGGTCTGGACGATGGACCGGGCCACCTCGTCCAACCCCCGTTGAAGCTCGTTGACAATCTGAATGGCATCTGGAGCCACTACTCCCTGAATGGTGTCGCCGTCCTGGATGGGCTGCCGTTTGGGTTGCGGCTCCGTGCTGGGCACAAACGAAATGACTGAGTCCCCCAGCAAAGAACCCCCTTCAATCCGGCACACCTCGTCTCGGTAAATCCGCCCTTGATAACGCTGATAAATGGAAAGCGTCACCAGCACCGTCCCATCATCGGCCAGTTGAACCGAGCGGACCCGACCGATCAAAATCCCGCTTTTACGCACGGGAGTGTCCACCATCACCCCCGGGGCTCGCGGAAATCGCACATGGACCGTAATCCCGCGCTGAAACACTTGCGGAGCTTCGCCAAAGATGAGGATCAACACGGCGGCGATCACCACCGTGGCCAGCACCACCACGCCGACGCGAAACTGCATCGTGCGCTCTTCCATTTGTTGGCTCCTTTGCTCAAGCGGCCGGAAGGTCCAGCTCCTGAAGCCGCTGCCCTGCCTCGCCCCGAACGAACTGCCGCACGCGAGGGTCTTGGGCCCGCTCCAGCTCTTCCGGAGTGCCGTCAAACAAAATCTGAGACTCTCCCTCCTTTAATCGGCTCAAGGGATAAAGCATCAGCACCCGATCCGCCACTTTACGCACTGTGCGCATGTCGTGCGTGACGATGATGCTGGTGACTTTTTCCCGAGCCTGGGTGCGCACGATCAGCTCGTTGATCACATCGCTCATGATGGGATCAAGTCCTGTGGTGGGCTCGTCGTAGAGGATCACTTCCGGCTGGATGGCCAAAGCTCGGGCCAGTCCCACCCGTTTGCGCATTCCGCCGGAGAGTTGGGCCGGTTTTTTGTGCATCACTGACTCCGGCAAGCCTACCTGCTGAAGCCGACGCTTGACGATCCGGCGCACTTCCTCGGCACTCAAGTGGCGATGATGTCGCAGAGGGAAAGCCACATTTTGGGCCACCGTGAGGCTATCGAACAGCGCGGCGTTTTGAAAAACGAAGCCGAAGCGGAGCCGTTGTTGGGTCAGCTCTTTTTCGCTCAAGCGGAGCATGTCCTGGCCGTGGAAGAGCACTTCGCCTTGCTGGGGACGCACCAGGGCCACCAGGGACTTTAGCAGTACGGTCTTTCCGCAGCCGCTTTCGCCGATGATAGCCAGCGCTTGGCCCCGGGGCACCCGAAAGCTAATCTCCCGCAATACCTGCTGCTGGCCGAAGCGCACCCCCAGACGACGCACTTCCAGCAGGATCTCTGGTTCGGGTTGGGGAGTTTGGTCCTGAGGGTTCATGGCACCAAGGGTCAAATCAGCCGAGGCACCACCGGCCAGATCATTAAGTAAATGCTGTCCAGCAGGATGCCCAAAAACAGGTCCAGGATCAAAATGCTGACAAACGAATATACGAACGCTTGGGTAGCGGCCCGCCCGACGCCTTCGGCGCCCGGGTCGCAGTGAAACCCACGATAGCAACTAATCAACGCAATCGCCGCCCCAAAAAACACGCTCTTGATCACTCCGGTGAAAAAATCATAAGCGCCCACATAGTTTTGGGAATTGATCCAGTAGTGGTGGGAATCAATGCCCAGGATGCCAATACTATACACGGCTCCGCCCACCACACCCATGAAATCGGCCATGATGGTCAAGGTCGGGATAAGCAGGATGCAGGCCAGGAATCGGGGCACAACCAGGTAGTGGATCGGATTGGTGCCCATGGTGGCCAGGGCATCTATCTGTTCGGTCACTCGCATGGTTCCCAACTCGGCGGCCATGGCGCTTCCGACTCGACCTGCCAGCATCGTGGCAGCCAGCACCGGTCCCAGCTCCCGAACCAGCGACATGTTGATCACGGCTCCCAGCCGGGTTTCCAAGTTCAGCAGGCGGAATTGGGCATAGCTTTGTACGGCCAGGACCATGCCGATAAACATTCCGGTCAGTGCTACCACAGGCAAGGAAAGCACTCCGATTTGATAGAAGTTTGGAGCGAGCGTCTCCCGCAGGGGGAGTCGGGTGAACATCCACGAAAAAGTGCGTCCGCTGAACAGGGCCAGGTCGCCCAGAGCGGCCACTTGTTCCAACACCACTTGGCCCAAGTCAGCAACCAGGTCATAGGCCGCTTGGGTCCAAGAGGATCGGGGCGCAGGAGTTTGGGACGGCAGCGAGGACATCACTTAACTTGTGGTACAGCTCGCCATGAAAACACTCCGGCCCTACCCACCGGGGCCAGCTCATCGGGAAGTTTCGGCCACTGAAGGTTGGAAGGTGAGGAAAACTTTGCCGATTTTTCGGGTTCTCCGGCCCTAAAGCTCCCTCTGCCCCAGACTCTCCATTGAGCTTGACCGAAAAGTGTAAGCTCTTTTCAGAAAAAGGGTTTGGGCACGGTGGTCCACTCCGGGCTTTTCTCCCGAGCGGGCTTTTCCGTGGTCCTTCGGAGGGTTAAAATAGTCAGTGCATCGGGGCGTAGCTCAGTCTGGCTAGAGCGCTACGTTCGGGACGTAGAGGTCGCTGGTTCAAATCCAGTCGCCCCGACTTTCCCCGCCGGCCGGAACACGGCCGGTGCTTTTTTTGTGCGATCACAATCCTCCCTGGAAACAACCCCTGCTTAGAAGGGGGCTTAGTCGCTGAGCCCTTCCACCCGCGACAGGGCCAGGATGATCAGGGCCAACACGGTGCCCAGCACGGCCGGCACCACCCAACCGGCCCCGGCGGCCAAGCCAATGGCAGCGGTCATCCAGATTCCGGCAGCGGTGGTCAAACCACGAATTTGGGCACTATCGGTGCTTTTCAGGATTGCCCCGGCTCCCAAGAAGCCGATCCCGGAAGCAATCCCCCGGACAATCTCGCTAATGGTGTTCACACTGGCTCCGGCTTCCAGCGGGATGAGCGTAAACAAGGCCGCACCGGTGCCCACCAGCATGTGGGTTCTCATCCCGGCGGCTCGTCCTCGACGCTGACGCTCAAAACCCACAATAGCCGACAACACCACGGCCAAGGCCAATCGTACCGAAACCCGAATCAAATGCTCTCCACCGTCGTAGTGGAGACCCAAGGCTTCCATCCACTGTTGCATCCTTGCTCTCCTTGAAGGTGGGCAATTCAGAGGGTTTGCCACACTTTCCCGCGTCCCTTGGCGGTTTTCCTCCTGGGTCAGTCCTAGCAGCGTTCAACTGGTCTGGGTTTGCCTTGTCCCATTGTGAACACCAACCCAGCCCGAGCCAATCCCAATCCGCTCCTGGCTTGGACTCCAGCGTGGTTCGTGGTAGGAAAGAATTGGTACTATCTGAGAACTGAGACCATCATGACGGACTTTGCCCGAGCTGAACATCATCAGTTTTTGGAAGCTTCCCAGGCTGCCTTGGCGGATGAGCACTTGCAAAGCATGCTCAGTCGCCTGGGAGAAACCCTGGGAGCCAGAAATCGTCAGGCCTTTGCCCAGTTGCCTCAGTCCGACCAGTTGCGTTGGCAGGCCAAAGCCATCAAGGACCAGGCTTTGGCCCAACTTGATCAGCTTCTGGCTCAACTGGCTCAAAACATCCGCGCTCTGGGCGGACATGTTCACTGGGCAGCCGACGGCCAGGAAGCCTGCCGCATCGTGCTCTCCATTCTCCAAAGCCACGGCATTGACAAGGTGGTCAAAAGCAAATCCATGACCACCGAGGAGATCCATCTGAATCGGTCCTTGGAACAAGCCGGGATTGAAGCGGTGGAGACCGACTTTGGGGAGTATGTGATTCAACTTGCCCGGCAACGGCCTTCGCATCTGGTAGCCCCGGCCATTCACATGACCGTGGAACAGATTGCCCAGGTGCTCAGTCAGGAAAGCCCTGAGCCTTTGCCTCCCGAGCCGGAAAAACTGACCGCTTTTGCCCGACAGAAGCTGCGGCAGTACTTTGCCACAGCCGGAGCCGGCATCACTGGGGTGAACTTCGCTGTGGCCGAAACCGGCACGATTGTCATCATCTCCAACGAAGGCAACGCCCGGCTCACCACCACGGTGCCCCCGGTGCACATTGCCATCATGGGCATGGAAAAGGTGATCCCCAAGCTGGAACACCTGCCGGTGTTTTTGAAGATTCTGGCCCGAGCTGCCACCGGGCAAAAGCTTTCGGTTTACACTTCGCTTTTGACCGGTCCGCGCCGTGCTGCGGAACAAGATGGTCCGCAGGAGTTTCATCTGATCATTTTGGACAACGGGCGTTCGCGGATTCTGGCCAGCCCGTTGCGGGAAAGTCTGTTTTGCATCCGCTGTGGGGCGTGTTTGAACGCTTGTCCGGTTTATCGCAACATAGGAGGGCACGCTTACGGGGGAGTCTATGCTGGGCCGATTGGAGCTGTGCTCACTCCGCTTTACGATGGGCTAGAGATCAACTGCCATTTGCCACATGCGTCCAGCCTGTGTGGAGCATGTCAGGCAGCGTGCCCGGTGCGGATCGCCATTCCGGAGATGCTCATTCGTTTGCGGGAGCAGTTGGTCCGCAGCGGTCAGGGGGCATCGTGGCGGGAGCGTTGGGCCTATGGGCTTTGGGCCTGGATGCTGCGTCGTCCGTGGGCGTATGGTTGGGCCACATGGTGGGCTACACGCACATTGGGGCGTTGGGCTCCCCGGTGGCTGCGGCGATTGCCTGGCAAGCTGCACGGGTGGACGGCTCATCGGGACTTTCCGGCTCCGGCCCCCCGTCGCTTCCGCGACTGGTGGGCACAAGAAGGCCGACACCAATTTGGCCCTGAACAATCCTGATCCGTGCCAGCCCGGACCAACTCCCGTGCTTCCCAATTCGGAAAAAAACAAGCTCTCCCCACTGCCGGAGCAACCACCGTGGAAGAACAAGCCTTCCTGGAACAAGTCGCCCAAGCGGTCAAACAAGGCCACCGGTTCCGAAGCCAGGTGCCTTCTCAACCTCCAGTGAGCCCAGTCCCTGCTGAGGGTCGGGACCTGGTGGAGTGGTTTCTCCAAGAGTTGCAACAAGTGGGCGGGGTGGGTCATCGGGCCCAAGGAGCTCAAGAAACACGACGCACCATCTCCACATGGCTTCATCAGCACCAGGTGCGGGAGGTTCTCCTTTGGGAGCACAAGGTGCTGGAGGAACTTGGCCTGGAAGATCACCTGCGCCGGCAAGGACTGAAAACCTGGCTCCCCGATCAGTTGGCCTCTTTCTCCGCCGAAGAACGGAAGCAAATAGTGTTTGGGGCCCAAGCCGGCATTACCGCAGCCCAATGGGCGGTGGCCGAAAGTGGCACGGTGGTGTTGCCCTCCACCCCCTCTCAGCCCCGAAGCACCAGCTTGCTCCCTCCGGTGGCCATCGCCGTGGTCAGAGCCCAACAAGTGGTAGCCGACCTGTTTGAAGTGTTTCAGCATTGGGAAGCCGCCCCGTTGCCCTCTTATGTGGCCTTGGTCACCGGCCCAAGCAAAACCGGCGACATTCAACTTCAGCTCACCACAGGCGTGCACGGGCCGGGACACTGGTATGTGGTAGTTTGGGACCAAGAGCGATGAAAGTAGCTTACCTAGACTGTCTAAGCGGGATCAGTGGGGACATGACCCTTGGTGCCCTGGTGGACCTGGGCGTGCCGGTGGAAGTGCTCCAGAGGGCCATAGATGCGCTGGAGGTGGGCCCCTGCCGCTTGGAAGCCCGAGAAGTCAAGCGGCACCACTTTCGGGCCATTCAGGTTCTGGTGCATCAGGAAGAACAACACCACTATCGACACTGGTCCCAGATCAAGCAGAGGATTCAGGCAAGCTCTTTGGCCCCGGAGGTGAAACGCACGGCGTTAGAGATTTTCGGGCATCTGGCCCGAGCCGAAGCCCGAGTGCACGGCGTGCCGGAGGAAAAAGTGCACTTCCACGAGGTAGGAGCCTTGGACTCGATAGCCGATGTGGTGGGGGTGGCCGCCGGGTTGCATCACTTGGGCATCCGTCGGGTGTGGAGTTCCCCGGTGCCCTTGGGCAGTGGGACGATTCAAATTGCTCACGGCACGGTCAGCCTGCCGGCTCCGGCCACCGCAGAGTTGGTCCGGGGCATGCCCTTGCGTCCCACTGAGGTTCAAGCCGAACTGACCACCCCTACAGGTGCTGCCATTTTGAAAGCCTTGGTGGAGGAGTTTGGCCCCTTGCCGGCCATGACGGTAGAAGGGGTGGGCTACGGAGCCGGAAGCCGCGAACTGAAAGAGCAGCCCAACCTGCTGCGAATCTTCCTGGGCACTTGCCCGCAACAGCCACCCTGGTCCACCGAAGTGCTCTGGCAGTTGGAAACCAACCTGGACGATGCTCCCGCGGAACTTATTGCCCATTGCTTGCAAAGGCTGTTGGAGCAAGGGGCTTTGGAAGCCTATGCCACGGGGGTGACGATGAAAAAAAGCCGTCCCGGCACTCTGCTGACCGTGCTTTGTCAAGCCGAAGCCTTACCGCGGATGCACCGCATTTTGTTTGAAGAAACCGGCACATTGGGGGTGCGCAGTTGGATGTGCTCTCGGGCTCGGCTCCACCGTCGGAGTTGGAGCGTTCCCACACCTTGGGGTGAGGTTTCGGGCAAGTGCTTCCAGGTGGCCGAGGGCAAGTGGCGATTCGCTCCCGAGTACGAACACTGCGCCCAACTGGCCCGAAAGGCTCAAGTGCCTCTTTGGGAAGTCTATCAGGCGGCTTTGAGGGCCTTTGATCCCGGGGCACTTGAATCCACTAGCACCGAAAGCACTTTCCTGGACGCGTCGGATTGACACCGCTGCCGGGAAGCTCTATTGCAACAAGCTGGCTGGGTTTTTCACGAATGTAAACGAAGTAAAACCTCTGCTGAGATTCTCTGGCAGGTGGAAGCAGTGCTAGGAGAGCAACCGGTGGCCAGCTATTTGTTTTTGGCCGGAGTGCTGTTGGTGAGTGTGAGCTTGCTTTATCGGGCTCAGCGTCGCCTGGCCCAATCACGCCAACAGATGTATCAGGCGTGGCAGCGCAGTGTGGGCCGCTCAGCCCCAGCAGGGGAAGCCAAGTCCACCCTGGGACCTCACGATCCGGTGGCCCGTTGGGAAGTGGAACTTCACCAAGTTGCCCGCCAGTACCTGGGCGAGCTTCAAACTCGCTCGGCCATCCTGGAACGCCAGCTTCAAGAAGCTCGGCTGTTGAGCCAACGCTTGGAAAAACAACTGGAACAACTGCAGCGAATGAGCCAGCGTGTTGAAGAACCCTCGCTGGCCGCAGGCCAGCTACCAAGCCAACCTCCTTCGGAGCTGGGCACCTTGTTGGAAAGCGGCATCGGCCTTTCTCACCAAGCGGTGTTGGAAGCGGCCCGGCAAGGGCTTTCGGCTCGGGAAATTGCCCAACAGCTCGGATGTTCCCAGGGAGAGGTGGAGCTGATCATGCAGCTTCATGCGTGGGCAGACTCCTCTTGGGTGCAACCTCCCCGGGAGAACTCTTAAGTGCCACTTGCCACAAGGCCCAAGTCAACCTCAGACTCAGGGCCACCAGCAAGGCATTGCGCAAGGCCACCAACAGAATCAGCCGCCAGGAGTGCAGGCCCCAGTACAGATAGCCCCATGGGAAGATGGCCCCGGTGAGTGCCCATGCCAGAAAAACCATCATCAGCCATCGGGTTTGCTGGTCTGGGGGGAGGATCAACACGGTGGCCATCACTGCCGCAGGCCCGGCCCAGATCAAAAACTGCGGCGAAAGCACTTTGCCCAAGCTGACCAGCCATAGCAGACTCACACACGCGGCTCCGGCCGCCAGCTTAGCCACTAGTTGCTTAGGTGCTTTGGCCACAGGCCACACACTGGCCAGCAAAGCCGCCAAAGTGGCCAGATAGGAGAGCATCACCAAGCCCTGGGCCCAAGCACTGGAGACATCCACGGCCTTGGCCACATGTTGGGTTTGGGCAGGCAACAGCCCTCCCAAGGCCAGCACGGCTTGCAGGTTTCCCCAAAGAGACTCGTACTGGGTTCCGCGTTGAGCGTGATAGCTCAGAAATCCGAACGCTTTCCACCCGGTCCAGGGCCACCAGAGGGCAAAGGGGGCTAAGGCGGCTCCGGCTCCAAGTGCCAGAATCCCCAGACGAATTTTCCACCGAGGTTGGAGTCGCCACAGGGCGATGGCCAAAGCCGGCACTCCCACCCCGGGCACCAGTTTGTAGCTGATCCCCAATCCCCACCATGTGGCACTGGCCGCCAGCCAGCGAAGCTGCTGCCGGTGCCAAGCCATGAACCAGCAGACCACACCAGCCAGCACCAGCAACCACACGCCCAGGTCCAAGCGGTCGTACAAAATGGGTACCAGCGTCAATCCGCCTGCTGCATAAACGGCCAAAGCCAAGGGAGCTTTTTCAGGTGCCCAACGCCTCAGGGCCCAAGCCATCAAAACCAAACCTACCAGGTCCAGCAAAAACATCTGCCGACGAAACCAGACCCGATAGTGCTCATAAGCTCGGAGCAACTCCGGGGGCACGGGTTGTCCGGGTCGGAGTTGGGCCAGAAGGGGCCAGAGTTTTCCCGGCTCGGGACCCAGCAGCCGAGGCCAAAACATCACCGGCCAACTGCCCGGAGGATATTCCACCTCAAAGTCCCGAGAGGGCACCTGCCCCGCATCCACCGCCCGAACTGCGTAAGGAAAATAAAACTTTACATCCGAAGCCACCGGTGGCGATCCGACCCCAAAAAACACCACCCGCAGCCCCAAAAACAACACCACCAGCACCCACAGTGCCCGGGCCTTTGGGGAAAACATGACGGCAAGGCAATCTCCAAGAACCTCCCTGAGCAAAGAAGTTTTCCCAAGTATAGGTCGGCCATCGGGCCATTGCCCCACTGCCCTGGCGCAAAGCCCCCTTGACACATTAGCGCCAAGATGTAAATCCCCGCCGACACTTCAGCACCACCTCCCCCGAACCCAGGAAAAAAGAGGCTCGTGGTGGCTGTTCCTATCTCTTTGCCTGGCAATCGGTTGTGAAAACGCTTTGGGAATTTTTCGGGGCACCTCCCTGTTGGCACGCCGCGTGCAGAAAGACAGAAGCAACTGGGTTGAAAGCCCCCTGCACAGGGCGGGGGAAGTGCAGTTTGTCCCACTTGTTGGAGGAGCGCATCGATGCGACTGATTGCCAAGCTGTGGAAAGACGAGGTGGGTGCCGTGGTGTCGGCCGAACTGGTGTTGGTGGCCACCACCGTACTGCTGGGTTTGATCGTCGGTCTGGCCACGCTGCGTGATGGGGTGAACAACGAATTGGCCGATGTGGCCCAGGCCATTGACGATCTGGACCAAAGCTATCAGATCGCCGGAATTGATGGACACTCGGCCGCAGTGGCTCAGAGCGCTTACATCGACCAGAACGACTTCTGTGATGACGATGGCACTGTTGCTGAGCACTGCATCACCATCACCGATCCGGTTATTCCCGACGGCGACGACGATCGCATCTAGTCTTCTGGCATAAACCGGCAGCGAGCCTGGGCGACCGACAAGGTCGCCCAGGTTTTTATTTGGCTTTCAAGTGGTAGAAAAGTCTCACTACCAGCCTTCAACCCTTTTGCACTTCCACCCTTAGGGTCGTCTCGGATTCCCCAAGTCCACTTAACCCAACTGTTTGGCTGTTAAGCTCTGGAAGCGCCTAAGCGCAAAGCTGTAAAGACCACTTTACACGCTCCGGCTTAATTCCTGTTCGGAACTCAAAGTGGATGCCCTAAGTGGCTAAGAGGTAAAGGATTAAGAAACTTCAGACCCATCCCACTTTTTGTTCCCAGGTGGCATGTTTCGTGCTGGTAACTGGTGGACATTTTTGTGCTTTGCCACCACTTGGCACACCAAGGGAGAGACAACCGTGCACCGGATCACCAGTTGGCTGAGGCGACTTTGGCGAGATCAGCAAGGGGTGGTCCAAGCGGCCGAGATGGTTCTGATCGCCACGGTGGTGTTGTTGGGCGTGATGGTGGGCCTGGCCACCTGGCGAGACGGAATCAACAACGAACTGGCCGATGTGGCTCAAGCCCTGGACGATTTTGATCAAAGCTACACCGTGGCCCCTTTGACCTTTGTCCTTCCTCCGGGGCTAACCATCACGATTGGACCTTTCGGATTTTTGGACACCGATGATTACTGTGACCGTGGGGGAACTACCACTGAACACTGCATCACCATCCACGATGCTGACATTCCGGATGGTCAAGATGACCGTTGATTTTTGATTGCGTTGGTTGACAGCTCAATTAGTGTAGAAACTAAGCCCACGGCAGGAGATGACCAACATGAGTTTGTTTCAAGAGCTGTGGTACGATCAGCGGGGTGGAGTTAATTCGGCCGAATTGATGCTCATTGCCACGGTGATCGTCATTGGGGCATTGCCCGGATTGGGAGCAGTGCGTGAAGCTCTGGTGAACGAACTGGCTGATTTGGCTGCCGCCATCGGCGGAACCACCGGCACCACGGGAGCCATCACGATCACCGGAAGCGACTAGCCTCGTTTAACCAGGTGAGCACCATGGAGTGGTCTTTGTGGATTTGGGTGGCCATGATTGTGCTGTTCACGGCAGTTGCTGCCGCTGTGGATGTACGCACGCACCGGTTGCCCAATGTGCTCACCGTGCCAGCTTTTTTGGTCGCCGTGGTGTTCCACGCTGTGTGGGGTTGGATGCAAGATGGCCCTTGGGGCATGCTCGGCCGCGTGGGCTGGTCGCTGAGCGGGTTTGCCGTGGGTTTTGGGATTTTGTTCGTGCTGTGGTTGATCGGAGGGGGTGGGGGAGGAGATGTGAAGTTCATGGGCGCCCTGGGGGCTTGGTTAGGCCCTCGGGATACCGCCGTGGTGTTTGTCGCCAGTGCCGTGATCAATGTGGTCCTGCTGGCGTTGATGCGAACTTGGCAATTTCTCTCGGGCCGTCCGGCTGCCCGAGTGCAAGACCCTGACCCTCGTGTGCGACGACGCGCCATGAGCTACGGCCTGCCGGTGGCGTTGGCCACCTGGGCCGTGTTGGCTTTGCAGGTGTGGAATCGGGCATTAGCCATGTAAGCATCCTGCGATGAAGAACCTGAAACGAAACCCTCCCTACCGATTTCTCCCTGGCAGTCACCAGCGCCGCGGAGCGGTGCTGACAACAGAAATGTTGTTTGTGCTGCCGGTGTTTGGGCTGGTGCTGACAGGGGCGGTGGAGTTGGGCTTGCTGGCTCAGGCGCGCAATTTGGTTCAGTTGGCCAGCATCGAGGGAGCCCGAGCCGCCGTGGCTTCCTATCCCCATCCCAGCCAACGCGAACAAGCCATACGCAACGCCGTGGCCCGAGTGCTGGTCAAACCGCAACTCGTCAATCGCGCCCAAATTTTCCTCACCGGAGGCGATCATCCGGGAGAACCGGTGACAGTGATTGTTCAAGTGCCCATGGATGCCGCGGCACCGGACCTGTTGGCCGTTATAGGCATTTCCCTGCAAGGACGCTGGCTGGTGGCTCAAGCCACAATGACCCAACTTTGACCTTATTTCACCGCGACACTCAACCCAAAGCGCGCAAGGGGAAAACACCATGAGTCCGGCAACCATTCGCATCACTTTCCTGGCCGTGTTGGTCGGATTGGCAGGAGCTTACGGGGTTCGCACTTACCTGCATCGTGCCCCTGACTCCAAAGCGTCGGAACAAACTGTCACAGTTCCCCTGGCCAGCATGGATCTTCCGGCCGGGAGGACGATTCGCCTGGGCGACATTGCCTTGACGCAAATGACTCGGGCTCAACTGCGAAAAATCTCTCCCAAAACCGGCTATGTGATGATGGATCCCCAGCAGATCATCGGGCGCACCTTGCGCAGCCCTCTGAAACGCGGCCAGCCCTTCCTGACCACGGCTATGTATCCGGAAGGACTGGGCCCGGATGTGGTGAGCATGCTGGAGCCGGGCTATCGGGCAGTAACTTTGCGAATGACCGACCCGGGAGACTACACCCTTTTGCCGGGCTGCTTGGTGGATGTTCTGTTCCGTCACTCCCCTCAACCGGGCGCTCCCACGGCGAACTTGCCCGAGATGACCATCACATTGCTCCAAGGCGTGAAGGTGTTGAGCGTGCGCCGTTTGGGAAGCGATCCCTTGCCAGCCTCAGGCGTGCAAGGAGTGGCACCGGCTCCTTCGGAAGAACCGGTGCTGGTCACTTTGGCCGTCACTTTGGACCAGGCCAATGTGCTTCATCATGTTCAAGGACGTGGGGAGTTGCGGCTGGTGCCTCGGGCTCCCCAGGATGTGGACATCACCGAATACTCCCGAAAAATCACCCTGGAGGAGATTCTGGACTTGGGTTCTCCTTCCCCTTTGAGCATGTTTCGCACGGACATTTATCGTGGCACTCAGCTTGAAACCAAAGTGTTCAACGGCTTGGGACAACTCGTGCAACAAACCGTGGCCAATCCGCCTGCTACTCCGACGATTCAGTCCGGAGCGGCAGGAGCCGGAGGCGGTGCAGGCGGCGGGGGTGGGGGTTAATCGGCAAGCGGGACTCCTCCTCTCAGGTGCGCAATGCCCATGTCCACCTCAACCACTCAGGCCACCTGCCGAGCAGATCGGACTGGATTGGCTCTGATCGGCACTTTGGTCGCTTTGACCCTGGTGCTGGTGTGCTTGGGAGTGGCTGTGGACCTGGCTCTCCTGGGGCATCATCGTATGCAACTCCAGCTTG